>JBCBBB010000008.1:36202-45560 GCA_038532095.1 Pseudomonadota bacterium | reverse complement strand
CCAGTTGCTTGCGCCGGTTCTCGATGGCAATCCGCATGACCTGTTCCGGACGGCGTGCGCCGTGCGGCGCTTTTGACTTTGCGTGCACTCCAATCATCCGGAACCGAGCGCCGCGCGCCGTTTCCACTGCAAGTTCCAGCGGAGGCTTTGACCATCTCACACGTTCGGGATCCGCATCCACGTCAAGATCAATCCGGTAGCTTTCATCGAACCTTGGCGACCCCGTTGGTTCATGCGCCACGGTTAAAACGTCAGGGTCATAGAGAAAAGCAATCTCTTGCTGCGTTTGGTTCACAAACCCCATGATCGCCCTGCGCGCACGCAACCCGACAATTGCAGCAAAGTTCTCCAAAGCCTGAACACCGTCGCGTCTGCGATGACTGTCCGGTGCTTCAATAATCATGACCCCATCGGCATCGAGTGCCGTGAACACAATGCCAAGCGCCGCAAGTTGCGCGCGCCGGGTCACATCATGGCGTCCGGACCACTCATCGTCGTGCAGAAGGTTCGCCTCATCATCAAAAAGGTTCGAAAACCATTCGACATTATAGGTGGCGATCCGCATCAGACGTGGCCCGCGCTGATTGTCTCCCAGGCCCGATTAATGGCAATCAAACGCTTTTCGGCCAGTTTGATGGCTTCCTCCGGCACGCCACGGGCCATCATTTGGTCCGGATGGCTTTCCCGGACCAGCTGCCGCCAGGCCTTGCGTACGCTGTCCAAATCAGTGTCCGGCGCGACGCCCAGAACGTCATACGGGTCCGGCTCCGCATCCGGAACGAAGCGCGCGCGCAGCGCTTTGAATTCCCGCTCAGGCAACCCAAAAATCTCGGCAACGCGTGCCAGAAAGTCGTCTTCCTGCGGGTGATACGCGCCATCGGCAACGGCGATGTAGAACAGACCTTCCATCAGGTCGCACAATGTTCCATCCGCGCTTTCAAACATACGGGCGACTTGGCGCGCGTAGTCCTCAAACCCGGCCACATCCTGCCGTGCGAGATTGAAAAGGCGCGCGGTATTCGCTTCTTCCTCTGCCGGGATATAAAACACCTCTCGAAAGGCGGCGACTTCATTTCGGGTCACCAGCCCATCCGCCTTGGCCATCTTTGCACCAAGAGCAATGACAGCGATGGTAAAGGCCACGCTGCGTTCAGGTGGGGTCCGGAGCTTCTCAAACACAACGCTGAGGCTTTCGCCCGCACGCAACGCGGCGAGCGCTTCCGAAATTCGTTCCCAAATAGACATGGTGCTATCTTAAAGACTGGACCTGAAAGAATGAAGCGAAAGCGACCGTGTCAGGTGATCGCATCACGCCAAAACGCGCGTGCCTTCCGGCGTTGAAATCGTTGCGATCAACCGCTTCTCCGGCCCCGGTTGAACGGTGACATGCGGCAGCGTCGCGAGTGCCGGGAATGCATCACGAAGCCGCTCAGCCTCGGGATGGAACACATCCAAGCGGGCCAAGCGCAAGTTGTGATCCGGCAGGCGTTCTGCCGGGTGCGGGCTGCCCTGGTCCCATTCGATCAAAGCCGGCATGGCGGAATCGAACGGCAGCCGCCCGTCATCGGGCACGGCCATGGCCCACCTCAGATCGCCGCGCTCCAGTTCAAGGATGCGCCCGGTTCCTTCTGGAGCCGCCGCGGTGGCCTCATCCAGATCGTCGGTGCGACAGGCCCAATGGGTCATCCGAGGGGCAACGGAAAACCGATCGAGGTCGTACCAGCGCGGCTGGTCTGGAGCGGCGGCTTCGGGGTCGATGGCGATCACTTCCAGATATTCGCCGGGCCCCAGCGAAAGCAAAAGGTTGTGTGTTCCCATATGCGGGTGATGCCCGCCGGGCGACAAACGCACACCCAGAACGGCTTCCACATAGGCTGCGCCTTCTTCAAGGGTGCGCGCTGTCACGACAAGATGATCGAGTTTCAAAGAAAACAGCATCTCAACATCCCATGCGTACGACGGTGCGGACAATGTGCCGGACTGAAGCGCCAATGGAAAGAACCATAAAGGATGGTTCAGGAACGCAAATCCTTGGGTGACGCCATGACGACGAACGTGGTCAGAGCGTTCACTTGCGGCAGACGTCCCAGAGTTTCGGCGTGAAACATCTTGTATGCGCCGAGATCGGCAACCTCGACCCGCAAAAGATACTCTACAGCACCGGTGATATTGTGGCATTCAACCACCTCGGGCGCCGTCGCAATCGCCTTTTCAAACGCCGATTGCGCAGCCGTCGTATGGTCGTTCAAACCGACAGTGATATAGGCGGTGAACCCACGCCCAAGCAGCGCATAGTCCAACACGGCGCGGTAGCCGCGAATGATGCCCAACCGTTCGAGCGCCTGCACACGCCTGAGACAAGCGGAGGGGGACAGGCCAACGCGATCAGCCAATTCGGTGTTCGGAATCCGGCCCTCTTCAGACAGCGTCTGCAATATATGATCGTCAATTCTGTCAGTATCGGTCATTCATTGTGAAATTAGATGGTTACTCTGCACATTTGCAATCCCATTGCCCCGCTGGCTGCATAAAATGACGGAATGATGTTTGAACTGCTCCTTGCCCTTGTCGGTTTTGCCTTTGTCTCGTCGATTACGCCGGGCCCCAACAATCTCATGTTGATGGCCTCTGGCGCCAATTTCGGGTTCAGCCGAACGGTACCGCACATGCTTGGGATCAGCGTTGGACACAGTTTCATGATCATTATGGTCGGGCTGGGACTGATCCAGTTGTTCGAGGCATTCCCCATCCTGCACACCATCATGACAGTGCTCAGCATCGCCTATCTGTTGTACTTGGCGTGGAAAATTGCGAATGCCGCGCCGCCAAAAGAAGGGGAGGCCCCGGGCACCCCGCTGACCTTCTTCCAAGCTGCTGCGTTTCAGTGGGTGAATCCAAAGGCCTGGTTTATGGCCCTGACGGCGATCACGGTTTATGCGCCGGAGAAGTCTTCCTCGGCCATCGCGCTTGTCGCGCTCATCTTCGCGATGACCAATCTGCCCTCGATCTGCACTTGGACGGTTTTGGGCGTACAGATGCGGCGGTGGCTCACCGACCCGAAGCGCCTTCGCATCTTCAACTGGACGATGGCCATCTGCCTTGTTGGAACGTTGGCGTTCCTCTTTTAGCTGCGCGCGTCTCGGATCAGTCGCAGGATGTCAGCGGCGGCTTCCGGTATGTTGGTGCCAGGCCCAAAGATCGCCTTCACGCCCTTTCCCTTGAGAAAATCATAGTCCTGCTGCGGGATGACACCGCCACAAATCACGATGATATCGCCCGCATCAGCAGCCTCCAAAGCCTCGATCAGCTTGGGCGCCAGCGTCTTGTGACCTGCCGCCTGAGAGGAAATCCCGACGACGTGAACATCGTTGTCGATGGCATCCTGCGCCGCTTCTTCAGGCGTTTGGAACAAGGGGCCAACATCGACGTCAAATCCGATGTCAGCAAAGGCGGTTGCGATCACCTTGGCTCCGCGGTCATGACCGTCCTGCCCCATCTTGACGACAAGCATCCGTGGTCGACGTCCCTCTTCTTCCGCGAACGCCTCGACATCTTTCTGAATACGCGCGAAGCCTTCGTCGCCTTCGTAAGCCGCACCATAGACGCCGGCCAATGTCTTGACCTCGGCCCGGTGACGACCGAACACCTTTTCCATAGCCATACTGATTTCTCCCACGCTGGCACGCGCGCGCGCCGCTTTAACTGCGGCGCCCAGCAAGTTGCCGTCGCCCTGTGCTGCGTCTTCGACGGCTTTCAAGGCGGCGTCACACGCCGCCGCGTCCCGACTTGACCGAATACGTTCAAGCCGCGCGATTTGCGCTTCGCGCACTTTTTCATTGTCGACTTCCAAAATGTCGATCGGGTCTTCCTTGTCCTTGCGGTACTTGTTGACCCCGACGATCACCTCATCGCCCCGGTCGATCATTGCCTGACGGCGGGCGGCGGATTCTTCAATCCGAAGCTTGGGCATGCCCGAGGCGACGGCTTTCGTCATGCCGCCCATCTCCTCGACCTCCTCCATTAAGCCCCAAGCCTTTTCAGCCAGCTCCGCCGTCAGGCTTTCGACGTAGTACGACCCGGCAAGCGGATCGACCACATTCGTGACCCCGGTTTCTTCTTGCAAAATCAACTGGGTATTCCGTGCGATGCGTGCGCTGAAATCGGTGGGAAGCGCAATCGCCTCGTCCAGCGCGTTTGTATGCAACGACTGAGTGCCGCCAAGAACCGCGCTCATGGCTTCATAGGCGGTGCGCACAACGTTGTTGTACGGATCCTGCTCTTGCAGGCTCACGCCAGAAGTCTGGCAATGCGTGCGGAGCATCTTTGAACGCGGGTTCTTCGGCTCAAACTCATCCATCACGCGGGACCAGAGCAGTCGAGCCGCGCGGAGTTTGGCGGCCTCCATAAAGAAATTCATGCCAATGGCAAAGAAGAACGAAAGCCGACCGGCGAACTTATCCACATCCATGCCCCGGGCAATCGCGGCGCGGACATATTCGCGCCCGTCCGCCAGCGTATAGGCCAGTTCCTGAACAAGGTTCGCGCCGGCTTCCTGCATGTGATAGCCGGAGATGCTGATCGAGTTGAACTTGGGCATCTCGTCTGAGGTGTATTGGATGATGTCCGCGACGATCCGCATCGAAGGTTCGGGCGGATAAACATAGGTGTTCCGCACCATGAACTCTTTCAGAATGTCGTTCTGAATGGTGCCAGAGAGCAGCGCCTTGTCATGTCCCTGCTCTTCCCCTGCCACGATGAAACTCGCAAGGATCGGAATGACCGCACCGTTCATTGTCATCGAGACGCTGACCTGGTCGAGCGGGATGCCATCGAAGAGGATCTTCATGTCTTCAACCGAGTCAATCGCAACGCCTGCCTTGCCGACATCGCCCAAAACGCGTGGGTGGTCACTGTCGTAGCCCCGGTGCGTGGCCAAGTCGAAGGCCACCGAAACGCCCTGCTGCCCGGCAGCCAAGTTCCGGCGATAGAACGCGTTCGATTCCTCAGCGGTCGAAAACCCTGCATACTGCCGGATGGTCCAAGGCCGCCCTGCATACATGGTGGCCTTCACACCTCGCGTAAACGGAGCGAAACCGGGCGTTTCGCCCATTTGTGGCAGATCTGTCGTGTCTTCGGCGGTGTAGAGCGGCTTGACGCGGATGCCTTCCAGCGTTTCCCACTCGATGTCCTCGATCTGGCGCCCACGCAGTTCTTTCTCGGCCAGAGCCTTCCAGTCCGTCATCACGAACCCTCCTTTCGGCACGGGGCAAACGGATTTCTTTCGAGAAATCCGTCAAAACTCTTCGAAGAGTTTTGATCCACCCTTAGATTTTTTGAATTCCGGCATATATTCATCGGCAACGGAGACGCTGATATGATGCCCATCACCTTGAAACGTTTTGGCTTTCTGCCCCTTATCGCGCTTGCGACCGCTGTCGGCGCCACCGACAGCGACCCACCCGGCGCGCTGGCGCAATGGGAAGCGGACCAGACGCTGGTGTTCGATGCCGCAGATGTGGAGCTCGATGCCTTCAAATGGGCCGCGCGCCCTGTGGTCGTTTTCGCAGACAGCGCCAACGACCCCGCGTTCCAGCGCCAGTTGGAGCTTCTGGCGGCCCGAACCGAAGAACTGGTCGAGCGCGACGTGGTTCTGATCACCGATACGGACCCGGATGCACGCTCGAGCCTGCGTACAAAATTGCGCCCGCGCGGATTCATGCTGACGCTGATCGGCAAGGATGGCGGCGTAAAACTGCGCAAACCTTTCCCGTGGGACGTTCGCGAACTCACGCGGCAAATCGACAAGATGCCGATCCGTCGGCAAGAGATCAGCGACGCCAAAGCGGCGGCCGCAACGGCTGGTCGGGAATAGATCACGAACCTGCCCCCCGTTCTTCGAAGACGAACACCGCGCCCTCCGGCAAACCGGTCGCCCATGCCTGAAGCTCCGTCCGAAGCGGGTCGACCTGGTCCGCCGTCCGGGCATAGAAGGACACGGCATCGCCCCCAAGAAACGCACCGCTATGCTCCAGCAAGATCAAGTCGCCGAGCTTGACCCAGTCCGGCCCAAGCGCCTCTCCGATCACATGCGTATAGATCATGGCAACGCGCACCTCGTGCGCATCGGACAACGCGTCGGCCCAACCGTCCGGCGCACCCCCCATCCGGGCCGCCAACGCGTCGGCTGAGGCCAGTCCCCAAAGGTCCAGCACATAGTTTGGGTTGTTCCATGCAATATGCCCCAGGTCATTTACGGCAACCGGAGCCATGACGTGCTCCTTTGCAAACCGCGCCATCTGCGCATGTTGCAGGTGGATGGCGCGCGGGTTGCTTACATGATTGTCCAGCCAGGGTGCATAGGTTGCGATGCCCCCGATCAACGCGCCGCCCATCAGAACCGTTTTCGTCGCTGCGCCGAACCGTGCTGAAGCCAGGGCCAGCGCGGCAAAAAGTGTGACGACCAAATAGTTCTCATAGCGGTCCATCCACCCGATGGAAGCCAACCCCAGATGCGCCAACGCAGCCGCCACAACGGTGAAGATCACCAGGGCGTCCCGGTTCCGCCCGTGCTGACGCAGCAAGACAGTCAGAACGGCCACCACAAGTGTCAGCACCAGAAGAAAACGCCCACCATAGGTCGTAATGTTGAACCGGAAGGTGTTGGCGAGCCCCATCAACAGACCCGCCTCCTCCGCAGCCGGGTCGGGCAGTTTGGCGTTTACCGAATTCGGCAAGGGATCGAGGCCAAGCGAGGAGAGCGCCGCTGAAAACACGACCACTGGAAGCAAGGCCAATGCACCAAGCAGAAGGCCCGCGAAAGGTCGCCCAAGCAAGAGTACGACTCCAGCAGCCGCGAGAGCCAGCGCCAACCCTTCGAGACGCAAGGCTGGCGCTAGCAACACACCCAGAACCAACGGCCAAGTGACCGTCTCGGATTTTGCGAAGGTCCAAAGCCCAAGCAGAATGGCGAGTGATGCAGCGCCGTGGGCCATATTCTCCATGCCTGTGAACGCGACAACGGGCATGGCCAACGCGAAGGGCGCGATTGCTGCGAGCAGCAAACCAGCGCGACCAAGACCAGCCTGCGCCACCGCCCAGCCCAGCGCAGCCGCTGCGATAGCAAGAGACAGACTGTTCCACACCAATGGCAACCAGGCCTGAACCGCCAGGCCTGCCCAAGTGGGCAGAAGCAGCGGGTAGAGCGGCGAGGACGCGGCGGAGGCGAACTCGCCCGAATTCACACCGTAGCCGCCAGCAAACAGTTGCTCTGCCATCGCGAGATGAATGTAGACGTCATCCAGCGGGTATTCAAACACACCGCCGCTCCGCAACATTGCCGCAGCTGTAAGAACCGCGAACGCGAGTAGCCCGCCCACAACCGAGCAAACGATATGCGCGCGCGCGGGCATCATGCCGTGCAACGATCCTTGCCTTGGCATTCCTGCGGGGAGGTCATTCGAACTCCATGATCACATCATCAACGGCAAGACTGTCACCCGGGCCCGCATTGATCTTGGCCACGACACCCTTCTTTTCGGCGCGCAGGATGTTTTCCATCTTCATCGCCTCAACCGTGCAGAGGGCTTGTCCTTCCTGAACATCCTGTCCCTCCTCAACGTCAATCTTCACGATGAGACCCGGCATGGGGCAGAGCAACAGTTTCGAGGTGTCGGGCGGTGTTTTGACCGGCATATGCGCCGCCAGTTCTGCGTGACGCGGGCTCAGAACTTTGACATTCAGTTCAGCCCCGCGATGGCGTACGCGGAACCCATTGCTATCCGGCGCAACCTTGATCACCAGCGGTGCACCATCGACCGAAAGTTCGGCCAGCGGCTGACCGGGTGTCCAGTCACTGGTCACGCGCATGACAGCACCATCTTCGAACTGGATGTCGGCACCCGACTTGTCCGCATTCATCGTCACGGGAAAGGTCATCTCAGCGAGTGAGACAACCCAGTCCGAGCCAACCTGGCGTTCATGATTGTCCAGCCGTCCCGAGATACGAGCCCGCCGGATTTCAGCCACCCGGTGCATCGCGACAGCAGCGGCAGCGATGCGACGACATGTGGTTTCATCCGGCGTCACGCCTTCGAAGCCGTCGGGATACTCTTCAGCGATAAACGCTGTTGTCATATCGCCAGAGATGAACTTTGCGTGGTCATACACGGCAGACAGAAACGGAATGTTGTGCCCGATGCCTTCGACCTCGAACCGGTCGAGCGCGATCCGCATTTCTTCGATGGCCTCTGCACGGCTCGGCGCCCATGTGCAAAGCTTCGCAATCATCGGGTCGTAGTACATGCTGATCTCGCCGCCCTCGAACACACCGGTGTCGTTGCGAACGGCGCGCGTCTCTTCGGCCACCTCCTCGGGTGGGCGATACCGGGTCAGCCGCCCGATGGACGGTAGGAAGCCGCGATACGGGTCTTCGGCATAAAGGCGGCTTTCCATCGCCCAACCGTTGATGCCGATGTCGTCCTGGCTCAGGCTGAGCTTGTCCCCAGCAGCAACACGGATCATCTGTTCGACCAGATCGATCCCGGTGATAAGTTCCGTCACCGGATGTTCCACCTGTAACCGCGTGTTCATCTCAAGGAAGTAGAAGTTGCGATCTCCATCCACGATGAACTCGACGGTTCCTGCGCTTGCATAGCCAACAGCATGCGCCAGCGCGAGCGATTGCTCCCCCATGGCCTTACGGGTGGCCTCATCCAGAAACGGCGATGGCGCTTCCTCGATAACCTTCTGGTTCCGACGCTGGATCGAGCATTCGCGCTCATTCAGATAAACGCCGTTGCCGTGGCTGTCGCAAAGGACCTGGATTTCAATGTGGCGCGGCTGCGTGACGAACTTCTCAATAAAGATCCGATCATCGCCAAAGGACGACGCAGCTTCGTTCTTGGACGACTGAAACCCTTCGCGCGCTTCTTCGTCGTTCCAGGCGATCCGCATGCCCTTGCCGCCGCCACCGGCGCTGGCCTTGATCATCACAGGATAACCAATCTCGGAGGAGATCTTCACGGCCTCATCTGCATCTTCGATCAGCCCCATATAGCCAGGTACCGTCGAGACATCCGCGTCCTGCGCAATCTTCTTGGAGGTGATCTTGTCCCCCATCGCTTCGATGGCGCCTTTCGGCGGGCCGATGAAGGCCACACCTGCGGCTTCGAGCGCTTCAGCGAATTTCGGGTTCTCGGATAGGAAGCCATAGCCCGGATGCACCGCTTCGGCACCGGTCTGGCGAATGGCGTCCATCACCTTCTCAATCACGATGTAGGACTGGTTCGCCGGAGCTGGTCCGATATGCACCGCCTCATCTGCCATTTTGACGTGCAGCGCGTTGGCATCTGCATCCGAG
>JBCBBB010000008.1:0-36102 GCA_038532095.1 Pseudomonadota bacterium | reverse complement strand
ATGCACCGCCTCATCTGCCATTTTGACGTGCAGCGCGTTGGCATCTGCATCCGAGTAAATGGCGACAGTCGCGATGCCCATCTTGCGAGCGGTCTTGATAACCCGGCAGGCGATTTCACCCCGGTTGGCGATTAGAATCTTTTTGAACATCTTTCCCTTCCATTTCGCACAGACTTCACCGCGCGATCTCGCAGACGTGTCTGATTTATCACGATGTTTCCCCGGAACTTGCTTCGCGCGTGTCCTGAGCCTCGTGCCACCGTGGCAGCGCGGAAACCGCCAGATCGTGGCGGTATGCAATGGAGGAAACTATGACAAGAAAACAAATCCTGGTGGGTACGGCCGCGACACTCTCGCTGCTGCAACCCGCCTTTGGCCAGGATGCACGCGTGGCCGACCTTGAACGGCGTGTTGCCGAACTGGAAAGCCAACCCGAATTGAGTTTCGGTCCGTCTGGTACCGAGGTCTCGATTTACGGCTTCGTGCGCGCGGAGGCGTTCTACGACTCCGATTTCCAACAGGGCGACCTGACCCGTACGGGGCGCATTGGCGAACCAGCCTTCGCGACCGACGGTGCTTTCGACACCAGCGTTCGCGTCTCCCGCTTCGGGATCCGTACGTCGACAGACACGGATATCGGAACGGTTGGGACGCAGCTTGAGTTTGACCTGTTCGGCAGTGGCGGCGACGACAGCGGTTCGCCCAACCTGCGCCTGCGCCACGCCAATGTCACCATCGACGACACCTGGTTGTTCGGCCAATTCTGGACAAACTTCATGCCGCTTTCGCACTACCCGCGCACGGCTGATTTCAACGGCCCTGTCGGTATTACCTTCGCGCGTCAGCCCCAAATCCGCTACTCGGGCGATTTCGGCGATCTCGCTTACTCGGTGTCGATTGAGGAAAGCAACGGAACGTCGAATGATCCTGTCTTCACGGCTGCGGCTGCTTACACGTCGGACAGTTGGTCGGCGCGTATTGCAGGTCTGGTCGGTCAGGCAGAGTCTGGCGGTTCGTCTTTCGACACCAACGGCCTGACATTGTCGGGCAGCGTGGAACCCTGGGACGGCGGAGCCATCACTGCAACTTATGTCACCGGTGAAGGCATTGGGAGCTACCTGATCGGCGGTGGCGACGAAGTTGTTGGCGGCGTCGTAAACGACGCTGAGGGGTACACGATTGAGTTCAGGCAGCAAGTTGGAGAACGCTGGAACTTCGGCATTGCCTACGGTCGAGAAGACTATGATCTTGCCACGGCGACGGACACGCTCGATTTCACCGAGCTTGAGACCGTACACGTCAATGCATTCTACGCGCCGACTGACAACTTGACGCTTGGTCTGGAGTACATCCAGGGCGAGCGCACCACCTCGACCGGCGCCACATTCGACGCTGACCGCGTTGGCGCTTCCGTGACGTTCAGTTTCTAAAAAGGATGGACTGCCGCACGCAAAAGCCGCGGCAGTCCGATCAGCGTTAGAATCCGCCGACGTCGTCTGCGAGCGCGCCCGCTGCGCCACCGACGGCTGCACCGGCCAAGCATTCGCCTTCTTCAAGCAGCTCGCCCGCAAGGCACCCGGCGCCTGCGCCGATAAGCGCGCGCTCAAGGTCCGTGCCCTGACTGCAGGCCGAAAGGCCGAGGACGGCCGCAATGGCCAGGATTGAGAGTTTCGTTTGCATGATGTCGTGCCTCTGGTTTTTCTTGGGGTTAATCCCTGAGCGCCAAGAAGCCTATTCGAGTGCTGATATTCAATATCAATTGCATTCCCCATGACACCATCGGCACCAAACGGCCCACTCTCAAATGGAACAGAGGGCTTGGCCGTGCACGCTGCATGCTGATGTCTCGCGCAATGCCAATTTGAGAGTCTCACTCCCAAGAACCACGAAGGCCCGACCGGGAAATTCCAGTCGAGCCAACGTGAAGGGGAAGGGTAACGGTTCTTACTTGTGGAAGCTGCGCGTTGAGTGAAGCACGCCTCTTCGAAAACTACGTTGCACTTTCCGAACGCGCCGCGAAAGGGAAACCTCGTCGGCCGCTGAAAACCGGCAAGTCTTTGCCAAACGGGCGAAATTCGGAGCAGATTCATGCCACCCACGTCCCATCAAAGGCCTCTGGGAAGGCTGCACGCGCCCGGTCTTCGTCAATTTTCAACAAAGCATCGTAGCTTTCAGGATCGAAAGGGTCCTCGGCTGGAATCACTTCGCGCCCGAAAAGCCACGACAGACGTCCTGCATCAAGATTGCCACGTTCAAAGGACTCCGCGCCGAAATAGTCCCACAAACAGGCCAGAAAAGCCGCATCAGCATCGCGGTCAGCGCGCTTGCGGTCTGCATAGCGTTCACGCGAAACGATCCGCGTTACACCGCGCGGGTTCGCTCTGCGGATTGTGAACTGAAAGTCTGTGCCCGGCATGCGGCCCGGAAACCCGCGATGCTTCAACATAGCCCTTCCCCTTGGAAAGAACTGCTATTGTGTCTCTTGTGGGACGACCAAAATAACGCGTTCGCTCTCAACACAGCCAGACGCGCATGCGAGCAGCAAAAGAACGGCGATTTTAAAGGAAATATGCATCTTAGCCCAATGCGGGGGTTCGGTCGGGGCTTGCGCCCCGACCAAGAAAGTTCTGAATCAGAACTTCTCCATAACTGGCTCTTCCATGACCATGGGCTCTTCCATGGGCTCTTCCTGCTGAGCGCAGGCAGCGAGAACTGTAAAGAGGCCAAGGGCCAGGAGGGCTTTGAGGGTGTTCGACATGACTGTCTCCTTCGATCCGTCAAGGCCGTTATATCTGCTCGGCCTTTCCAATAGTCCCGCACGCATACCGCGTACGGCGTGACACTAGCCGACCGAAAACCCGTGTCCAGTAGATAGTTACGAGCAACGGCGGATAGATGCTGATTAGCGCATTTCGCGCGATTGTTTCCAGCCTCAAAGGTCAGGCGGTAAATAATCATCAGGCTGTGGCAGGAAAGCAGCACGTCGGATTCCCAGTCAAAGTGGAATGTTGTCGTGCTTCTTCCACGGATTCTTCAGGCTCTTGCTCCGAAGCGATGCAAATGCGCGCGCCACGCGACGGCGGGTCGATTGCGGCATGATCACTTCGTCGATGAAGCCACGCTCGGCGGCGCGGAAGGGGTTTGCGAAATTGTCTTCGTACTCCGCTGTCCGCGCGGCAATCTTTTCGGGATCGCCGAGTTCAGAGCGATGCAAGATCTCCGTTGCACCCTTGGCCCCCATCACCGCAATCTCAGAGGTGGGCCAGGCATAGTTGATGTCACCCTGCATGTGCTTTGAGGCCATCACGACGTAAGCGCCACCATAGGCTTTGCGGGTAATCACCGTGACTTTCGGAACGGTCGCTTCGCCGTAAGCGAAGAGAAGCTTGGCGCCGTGTTTGATCACACCGCCATATTCTTGTGTCGTGCCCGGAAGGAAGCCGGGCACATCGACAAATGTCAGTAGAGGGATTTCAAAGGCGTCGCAGAACCGTACGAAACGGGCAGCTTTGCGGCTTGAATCGATGTCCAGAACGCCCGCCAAAACCATCGGTTGGTTGGCGACGACACCGACCGTCTGGCCTTCGAGACGGATGAAACCGGTAATGATGTTGCCTGCGAAATCCGCTTGTAGCTCATAAAAATCTCCTTCATCCGCGACCTTCAGGATCAATTCCTTCATGTCATACGGCTGATTCGGATTTTGCGGGATTAATGTGTCGAGACTTTGATCAACGCGCTCCGGATTATCGAAAAATGGACGGGTCGGCGCTTTCTGACGGTTGTTCAAAGGCAGGAAGTCAAAGAGCCTTCGGACTTCTGTTAACGTCTCGACATCGTTCTCAAAAGCGGCATCGGCGACCGAGCTTTTCTTGGTGTGGGTCCCTGCCCCGCCCAGCTCTTCAGCGGTAACCACCTCATTTGTCACAGTTTTCACGACATCGGGGCCCGTCACGAACATATAGGAACTGTCTTTCACCATGAAGATGAAGTCCGTCATCGCCGGGCTGTAGACTGCGCCACCGGCACAAGGGCCCATTATGACGCTGATTTGCGGGATGACCCCAGAGGCCATGATGTTGCGCTGAAACACCTCGCCATAGGCGGCCAGCGATCCAACGCCTTCCTGAATACGGGCGCCGCCACTGTCGTTCAGCCCGATGACAGGGGCGCCATTCTGCATCGCCATATCCATAATCTTGCAGATCTTCTGGGCATGGGTTTCAGACACGGAACCCCCCAGAACCGTGAAATCCTGGCTGAAAACATAGACCATGCGGCCATTGATCGTGCCCCAGCCGGTGACAACACCGTCCCCTGGGAAACGCTGCTCTGCCATGCCGAAATCGGTTGTACGATGCGCGACAAACATGTCGAACTCTTCGAACGAGCCTTCATCCAGCAGCAATTCGATCCGCTCGCGCGCCGTCAATTTGCCCTTGGCGTGCTGGGACGCGATCCGCTTCTCGCCACCACCGACGCGGGCCGCAGCGCGGCGGTCCTCAAGTTCTGCTAGAATGTCAGACATGCGGTTTCTCCTTCGCTTGCCGTCGGGCCTACCGCGCTCCTTCGGGCAGGCAAAGCCAAATATAGAAAATTTGCAAATATTGCGAAATGCTAAAAGATATTTTTGCAAATATGCTAAGACCTGTTCACCATAGAAGTGAGGCTAACCCCTGTCGGGGGCAACGACCTTTGGGGCCTGTGCAAAAGCGCGCGCAACGAGATTTCTCGCACGCGGTTCCTAACTGATCTTTAGGCTAATCGACAAAAAATCTTCGAAAGGTCGGGGCCATTCGGTTTCTGGACAGTTCTTTGGCAAACACCTAAGTCTGCCCCATGACCGCGCGCCCGACGGTTCGTTTTTTGGATCGAACCACGCCCCCACATATCCTGACACTTGTTCTAATGGCCGGCTTGGGCGCCATGAATATGAGCGCGTTCCTACCATCGCTGCCGCATATGACGGAGTTCTTCAACACGCGGTACGAGGTCGTACAGATCGCCGTCTCCGGCTACCTCGCCGTCACGGCCGGCCTACAGCTTATGATCGGACCAATCAGCGACAGATTTGGGCGGCGGAATGTGATGCTGACCTGCCAGGCCATTTTCCTTGCCGCGACCTTGGGCTGCCTGTTCGCCACTTCCATTGAAGTGTTCCTCTTCTTTCGGATGATGCAAAGCGCTGTTGCGGCCGGTCTTGTTCTGAGCCGCGCAATTGTCCGCGATATGGTCCCGCAGAACGAAGCGGCCTCCATGATCGGATACGTCACAATGGGCATGGCACTCGTGCCGATGATCGCACCCATGATTGGTGGTGCGCTGGATGAAGCCTTCGGATGGCGCTCAGTCTTTTGGTTCCTGTTCTTCGGTGGTGCTTTCGTGATGGCCCTCTGCTGGGCAGATCAGGGCGAGACCGCACGCGGCGGCGGCATCAGTTTTGCCCAACAAGTGCGCGACTACCCGGAACTTCTGACCTCGCGTCGGTTCTGGGGCTACGTGTTGTCCTCCGCCTTCGCATCTGGCGCCTTCTTTGCCTTTCTGGGTGGCGGTCCATACGTCGCTTCAACCGAATACGGTCTGTCCTCTTTTTGGGCGGGCGTCTGCTTCGGCGCCCCGGCTGTGGGCTATGCGACCGGGAATTACATATCGGGTCGCTTTTCTATCCGCTTTGGCGTCAACTGGATGATCCGGACAGGCGCCATGATCGGCTTTCTTGGCCTATTGTGCGCCCTGATCCTTACGGCACTTGGTTATGGTTCCGCGGTACTTTTCTTCGGCTTTTGCACCTTTGTCGGTCTTGGAAACGGGCTTGTGATCCCGAATGCCAGTGCCGGCATGCTGTCAGTCAGGCCACATCTGGCCGGCACTGCAAGCGGCCTTGGCAGCGCCTTCATGATCGGCGGCGGTGCCGCGCTCGCTGCCTTTGCGGGCGGCGCAATCCAGGGCGACAATGCCAGCCTCAAGCTGCTTGCCATCATGACGTCAACCTTGTTCCTGGGCTTCATCTCAATTCTTTACGTCGTTTGGCGTGAGCGACAGTTGCGGAGCATGCCGGATCAAAGCAGTTGATGTATTAGCAGCTTTGCGAGATGATTTTGCAGGTTAACAAATTCGGATGCGCACATGGCAACGCAAAAGCTCTATGCCGGAGCAAAGCTGCGCGAAACACGGCTGAAGCTCGGCCTGACACAGAAAGCCTTTGCTGAACGGCTCGGCGTGAGCCTGCCCTACGCAAACCAGATGGAGCATAACCACAGGCCCGTCTCCTCGGCTGTTATCCTGGCTCTGGTGCAAGAATTCGACTTCGATGTCAGTGAACTGGCGCTTGGAGATGGCGAACGCATGCTCTCCGATTTGAGGGAGACACTCGCTGATCCGATGTTCACGGACCAGGTGCCGCTTGCAGATCTGCGCCTTGTCGCAGCCAATGGCCCCGCCTTTGCCCGTGCCTTCCTGACCCTCCATCGCGCCTATCTTGAAGCAAATGAGCGCCTTGCGTCGCTTGATGCGGCGCTTGGCCAGCAAGAGGTGCGTGCTGGTGCGCTGCCTTGGGAAGAAGTGCGGGATTTCTTTCACTATTGCGACAACTACATTGATGCCGTGGACCGCGCTGCTGAAAACTTCAGCGCTGAACGCAGCATCGACGAAGGCATCGAAGAGGCGCTGGCCGCCCATGGCGTGACACTCCAAACCGCCGACAGAGACGGCGCCTTGCGCGAGTTCGACGCGCAGTCAGGCACATTATGGCTGTCGCCTTTTGCAAGCGAAGCGACGCGGCGCTTTCAGGCCCTTCATCAGATTGCGTTGCTGCAATATGCCAACCTCATCGAGGCCACGCTCGATCTGGCGAGGTTCCAGACCGAAACGGCCCGCAGTATCGCAAAGGTCGGATTGGCCAACTACTTCGCCGGCGCCGCGCTGCTGCCTTACACCCGGTTCCTTGAGATGGCGCGGCAAACGCGCCACGATCTGGACAAGCTCGCCGTGCAGTTCGGCGCATCCCTAGAACAAGTGGCGCATCGCCTTTCGACACTTCAGCGCCCGGGCGCCAAAGGCTTGCCGTTCTTCTTCGTGCGGGTCGATCAGGCGGGCACAATCACCAAACGTCACTCGGCAACACGCCTGCAATTCGCGCGTTACGGCGGTGCATGTCCGCTTTGGAACGTGCACCGCGCCTTTGAAACTCCGGGTCACTTTCTGCGGCAATTGGCGGAAACACCGGATGGTGTCAGGTATCTCTGCCTTGCGAGAGAGATCTCCTCACCCGTGGGTGGCCCGGCTTTTCGGGCACCTGTCCGCCGCTTTGCCATAGCGCTCGGCTGTGAAATCGGACATGCCAGTGACGTGGTCTATGCCGACGGCCTCGATCTCAAGGACAGTTCGGCTTTTGAGCCAATCGGAATTTCATGTAGGATATGCGAACGCCGCAACTGCCATCAGCGTTCGGTCCCACCTTTGGAGCGTGCATTGACGGTGTCGCAAACCCGCCGCGAGGTGCTGCCCTATGAGGTGTCTGGATAAATGCTGAAAACCTTGTTCGCGATTTTATCGACAAGCTACATCGCGTGGTATTTCGAAAACCACGAACTTTCAGTGATCTATCCCTTTGAAAGTACCCGCGTGACCCCATCGGAGGCCGGAGCGCCCGTTCTGTCTGAGACACTGTTTGAAACACAGGATGGCGAGCAACTGGTGGTTTGGCGGGCTGCGGCATCCGCTGGGCAGCCCACAATTGTCTATTTCTCCGGCAACGCAGGCACCCTGAAAGACCGGGGAACACGATTGGCCGAGTTCGTAGATGCGGGGTACGGCGTTGTCGCGCCCGCGTATCGCGGATCAAGCGGATCAACCGGATCGCCGGAAGAAGCACTCCTGATTTCCGACGCGACAGCCGTGGCAGAAGGGCAAACCGGCCCGGTCATTCTCTATGGTGAAAGCCTTGGAGCAGCTGTGGCCATCCAACTGGCCGCGCATGGCGTGGGGGATGCCGTGGTGCTGGAAGCGCCCTTCACGTCATTGGTTGATCTGGTGGCGGCACAATATCCGATGGAAAATCTGGGCGAAACGCTGACCCAACGCTGGGAAAGCCTGGCCGTTGTCGAAGGCTTGAAACAGCCACTCCTGATTATTCACGGCGAAGAAGATCAATTGGTTCCGCTCGAGATGGGACAGGCGATCTTTCAAGCCGCAGGTTCGGATGACAAGACCTTCCTGAGGGTCGCCCAACTCGGCCACAATGAGCTTTGGACAGAAGCAGTGCAAACCGAGCTTTTCACTTTTCTGGACCGCGATTTCTAGGAAACACGTTCGCTCTGCTCTGCAATCACCTCGATGCTGTGAGTGATGAGCTTCAGGCAGGATGGCGTTGAGAACCGGTGATCGGCGCCTTTCACGAGCGTCATGCATACGGACGGTCCGGACACATGCTGGAACAAACGTTCAGCCGCACTGGTGGGAATGGCGGCGTCAGCCGTGCCGTGTAGAATATGCATGGGACACGGCGCATTCAAAGGTTGCGTCATGACAAGGTGATCGCGCGCCTCCTCGATCAGTCTGAGCGTAATGGTATAGGGCTCATCATCATAAGGGCTTTCAACCTTTACAGACCCCTCCAGAGCGAGCTTTTCCCGTGTTTCAGCGTCGAACCCCGACCAGTACTTCACCTCGGTAAAGTCTGGCGCGGCCGCGACCGTGACCAGACCCGCAAACGTCTTGGGCATGCGTCGCAAAAGCAAACAGGCGATCCAGCCGCCCATCGAAGACCCCACAATAATCTGTGGCCCTTCGGTCAGGCTCTTTATGATGGCCGCGGCATCCTCAGCCCATTGCCCAATCGTGCCGTCTTCGAATTTGCCTGCGGAGGCACCGTGCCCGGAGTAGTCGAACCGAAGAAAGGCGCGACCCGTCCGCTTCGCCCAGTCCTCAAGGTGCAGCGCCTTTGTTCCGTCTTTGGAGGAATTGAACCCGCCCAAAAACACAACGCCCGGGCTGCGCCCAGGCGTTTGATCATAAGCGAGACGTCGCGTCTCAGAGTAGAACTGATGTGCTGTCATATGGGCCTCGGCACCAGCCTATCCGCCCCAGCATAAGATAGCACGCAGATTTCGTTACCCGCCGATGTAGCCCTGCTTCGGGCGGTAGAAGACTTTTTGATTGTGCAAGCGACCAAGCAGCGCCTTCATATCCCGCAGCTTACGCTCTTCACCGAGGTCGGCGGCACCGCTGCGTGACGCGGACAGGGACTGTACCTGCTGGCGAAGCGCATCTTCGATCAGGTCCATCTCATCGAGGTTCAGTTCAAACTTGTCGTTATAGGCAGGCATTGTCCGCGCTCCGGCTGTCATCAGTTTTGCAAAACATGCGATTATTATTCCAAATGTCAATTGTAACCTGCTGTTTTTAATTGAATACTTTTGCATACCAGAGGATTGCCGAGCCCCGTCAGACATCTCGCATTGACAGATGCCTCGTTTTGGCGCATCCCCGCCCGACATACCCGCAACCGGGCGTTTTGTAGGCGCCAAACCGACGAGGAGACACTTGATGTCCCAGATTTCCCTGACTTTTCCCGATGGCAACGCGCGCGACTATGAGGCTGGTGTTACATCCGCTGAAGTCGCGGCCAGCATTTCGAACTCGCTGGCCAAGAAAGCGATCAGCGCAACCGTGAATAACGAACACTGGGACCTCGCATGGCCCATCATGTCAGACGCGTCGATTGCCATCCACACTATGAAAGATGAAGCGCCCGCGCTTGAATTGATCCGACATGACTTCGCTCACGTCATGGCACGCGCCGTTCAGGAGATTTGGCCTGATGTGAAAGTGACCATTGGTCCCGTCACAGAGCACGGCTGGTTTTATGATTTTGACCGTTCCGAGCCGTTCACGCCAGAGGATCTTGGCGAAATCGAAGCCACGATGAAGGCGATCATCAACGCGCGCGACCCGGTCCGGACCGAGATTTGGGACCGCGACCAAGCCCGCGCCTTCTATGAAGAAAGCGGTGAGCCTTACAAAGTGGACCTCGTGGACCGCATCCCGGAGGGTGCGCCCATTCGCATGTATTGGCATGGAGAGTGGCAGGACCTGTGCCGTGGACCACATCTTCAGCACACGGGTCAGCTTCCCGCAGATGCGTTCAAGCTGATGGGGGTCTCCGGCTCGCATTGGTTCGGCGACACATCGAAAAACCTGCAAAGGATCACCGGCGTCGGTTTCCGCAATCGCGACGACCTGAAAGCGCATATGACGTTTCTGGAAGAGGCCGAGAAGCGGGATCACCGGCGTCTCGGGCGCGAAATGGACTTGTTCCATTTTGAAGAGGTCGCACCGGGGTCTGTCTTTTGGCATCCAAGCGGCTGGCGCATGTTCCAAACGCTGATAAATTATATGCGGCGTCGGCAAGAGCGCGCGGGATATGTCGAAGTCAATTCGCCCGACATCATGGACAAGGCGCTTTGGGAAACCTCCGGCCATTGGCAGAACTATCGCGAAAACATGTTTCTCGCCGACACTCGGGATGATCGTGAATACGCTCTGAAGCCAATGAACTGCCCTGGCCATATGATGATCTACAACCAGGGCATAAAGAGCTACCGCGACCTTCCCTTGAAGATTGCGGAGTTCGGGAAGGTGCACCGGTATGAACCATCGGGCGCTTTGCATGGGCTTTTGCGCGTGCGCAGCTTCACGCAAGATGACGCGCACATCTACTGCACCCCCGATCAGCTGATGGAAGAGTGCCAAAAGGTGAACGCGCTGATCTTGTCGATCTACAGCGACTTTGGCTTTGACGATGTTCACGTCAAACTCTCAACGCGGCCTGAAAACAGGATCGGAGATGAGGAAAGCTGGGACCGCTCTGAAGACGCACTTCACGCCACGCTCAAAGCAGCGAACATGGAGTATACGATCTTCGAGGGCGAAGGCGCGTTCTATGGGCCGAAACTCGAGTATGTTTTGCGCGACGCCATTGGGCGCGACTGGCAGTGCGGCACGCTCCAGGTCGACTTCAACCTGCCGGAGCGGTTCAACACCACGTATGTTGCGGCCTCAGGTGAAAAGCTGGCCCCGGTCATGCTTCACCGCGCCCTCTTTGGATCACTTGAGCGGTTTACTGGCATTCTCATCGAAGAGCATGCCGGACGGCTTCCGTTCTGGCTCGCGCCGCGCCAGGTCGTCGTCGCGTCCATTGTATCTGAGGCCGACGACTATGTTCTGGAAGTGGTCACTGCCCTGAAAGCCGCCGGAGTGCAGGCCGAGGCTGATCTTCGGAACGAGAAAATCAACTACAAGGTGCGTGAGCATTCGGTCGGCAAAGTACCGGTGATCCTAGCCATCGGACAGCGCGAAGTGGATGATCGCACGGTCACGCTGCGTCGTCTGGGCGAGAAGGCCACGCGCACCCTGTCATTGGACGATTTTGTGACAGAACTTGGTGCCGAGGCGCGCCCACCAGACCTTTCCTAGCCCGACCAACTCGTCTCAAACCGCAAAAACGCAAGCGCCGGAGAATCGAATGACGGCGCTTTGCGCTTATTCGTAAGCAAACCGAACGGGTTGAATGTAACGTCGGGGTCAAGTCTTGGGCCTGATCACAATCGGTTAAAGTCAAGTTTTTAAGGCTGGGGCGCTAAAGCTTCGTTCAGAATGTTTCAATAATTAACGAGAGTGTGCGCACACGCAGCCGTGAGTGGCATGTTAAGAAAGGAATACGCAGGTTTGCACCACGCCGCACAGAAGCGGCTCTGCGAACACTAAGATGTAACTGACAAGGACACCGAACTGATGTCGAACATGAAAACAAATCTCGCTGTTGCTGGCGCTGTTGCTGCTGCTCTGACCGCTACCATGACTGCTCCGGCCTTCGCCCAAGCCAAAGAGAAGTGCTTCGGCGTTTCGCTGGCTGGCAAGAACGACTGTGCCGCTGGCCCAGGCACCACATGCGCTGGCACCTCCACAGTTGACTACCAGGGCAACGCATGGACGCTGGTTGACGCTGGCACCTGCGCGGACATCGAGCTGCCGGCAATGGCAGATGGCACGGAACGCAAGGGTTCGCTTGAAGAGCTGGACCGCGACCTGCCGGCATAAGCCTTTCACAAACCCGAACACCCCCGGTACGGTCGGGGGTGTTCTTTTTAGCCCAAAGGCCACCGATGCTTGACGCAACCTCTCCCCGCTTTGATCGCCTGCCCAGCAATCCGGGCGTTGGTTACAAGCCGCAGCATTTCAATGATCTGCTGAACGATCCGGGCAGTGTCGGATGGCTCGAGGTCCATGCCGAGAATTACATGGGCGCGGGCGGGCGCCCGATTGCACAGCTGCGCCATCTGGCGGAGCGCTTTCCGCTTTCGATCCACGGCGTTGGCCTTTCCATTGGCGGCGAAGGTCGGCTTGATGCCGATCATCTTGTGCGCCTGAAGCATCTTGTGGGATGGACAAATCCTGCAAGCTTTTCAGAGCATCTGGCCTGGTCGACCCATGACGCCGCTTTTCTGAACGATCTTCTGCCGCTCCCATACACCGAAAAGACGTTGGCCCGCGTCAGCGATCACATCGACGAAGTGCACGAGGTTGTCGGGCGGCGCATGCTGCTGGAGAATCCATCGTCCTATCTGGCTTTCGAGGAAAGCACCTATGAGGAAACCGATTTTCTAAGAGAGATCGCGCGCCGCACCGGATGCGGATTGTTGCTCGATGTGAACAACGTCTTTGTGTCTGCCACCAATCTGGGCACCGATCCGGTGTCTTATATCGATGCGTTCCCGCTTGACGTGGTGGGTGAAATTCATTTGGCCGGCCACGATGAAGACCACGATGACCACGGGAAACCCCTGTTGATCGACAGCCACGGTCGCGAGGTCGCCGAACCGGTCTGGACGCTTTACGAACATGTGCTGGCCAAAGGCGGACCCCGCCCAAGCCTGATCGAGTGGGACACGGATGTACCCGACTGGCCGGTTCTGGAGGCTGAAGCTCAGCGCGCCGCACGACTGCTGGAGCAAGTCGGATGAATGTCGATCAAACCGCATTTCGCGAAGCTGTTCTGACGCCGGACATGCCGCGACCTGCGGGTTTGTCCGATGGAGAAGGCAACCCTGCCGGGCGTCGGTTTGATGTGTACCGGAACAATGTTGCGGTGTCCCTGACGGAGGCGTTGGAGACCGCGTTTCCCGTGATCCGCAAGCTTGTCGGCGATGCGAATTTCAAACTGCTGGCAGGCGCGTTCTTGCGCCAGCACCCGCCGTCTTCTCCGCTGATGATGTTCTACGGTGCCGAGATGCCAGCTTTTCTGGCCACTTTTGAGCCGACGCAAACCATTGGGTATCTGCCGGACGTCGCGCGGTTGGAACTGGCGCTGCGCGAAAGCTACCACGCCGCCGACGCCGAGCCGATTGATCCCACAGTCCTGCAAACCGTTACGCCCGACGTTCTGTTGGCCAACCATTTGACCCTAGCGCCTTCGCTTAGGCTGATCCGTTCCCCCTGGCCGATCCACGCGATCTGGCGGTTCAACATGGACAACGGCCCAAAGCCGACCTCAGTGGCTGAAGACGTCGTTGTCCTGCGCGCCGACATGGACCCTGAACCCGTTCTTTTACCACCCGGCGGTGGCACTTTCCTTGCGGCCGTTCTGAACGGCGTACCGCTGGGGGCAGCCTTTGAAACCGCAGCCAGCGAAGTTGAAACTTTCGATCTTTCTCAAACCCTTGCGCTTTTGATTGGCGCCCACGCGATCACTGACTTTGGAGACACACCATGATCCGCACTCTACTCTCCCTGCCCGACCGTGCGTTCTCATGGCTTGAGCCAATGTCCACGCCCGTTTTGACCACGCTCGCACGGTTCGTGTTTGCAGCCGTGTTGCTGGTGTATTTCTGGAACTCCGGCCTGACCAAGATACCAGACGGTCTAGGCAACCTGTTCTCGCCAAGTTTCAACGCCTTTGCGCAGATTTATCCAAAAGGCGCGGAAGCTGCCAGCTATGACATCACCCAGGCAACCGCATTTCAGAAGGCTGTTATCCTTGGTGGAACCTGGGCAGAGTTCATCCTTCCGGCTCTCGTCTTGCTCGGCCTCTTCACACGGACCGCAGCGTTCGGCATGATCGGCTTTGTGGTCGTTCAAAGCCTCACGGACGTCATCGGACACGGTGGCGAAACCGGTGCATGGTTCGACAACCTGAGCGACGCTGCCATCCTTGATCAGCGCGCATTCTGGGTCTTCCTGCTTTTGTATCTCGTCTTCAAAGGCGGTGGCCCGTTGTCACTGGACCGCGTGCTTCTCAAAAATGAGATGTCTCCTTATCAGGACGACCTGCAGCCATCGCGAGGATAGCGGCAAGCCCGCACATCGACGCCGGGAAAATCGCAAAAAAGTTGATGAACGTCGTGTAAATCGCGAACGCGGCCACGAGCAACAGCAAGCCACCCCAAAGCGCGCGATAGCGGGCCATTCCAGCGCCCGCGATCGCAAGCAACGGAGCGATCACACTCACTGCGCGCAGCAGCTCCGGGTTCTCTGGTAAGGGAATAAAATCGAGGTTGCGTACCTCTTCCTGGGCCGTGAATTCCGTGTAGCCAAAGCTGATGATGCCCATAACAAGCGCCATTATGCCGCCAATCATGCCAAGTGCGGTCGCTGCGTTGCGCATGGCCCCTACCCTTTCTTCTGTACTGGCGCCAACCTAAGCGCAGTCACATCATTATCCAAGATGCGTGGCCTCGACATCTGCCGCCCAACCCAACGTCAAGCGTGTCCCTTCGATGACGGGGCGCTTCATCAATGTCGGGTGTTCCGCCAGCAACTCATCTGCCGGGCGCTGCCGTTCCTCCTCACTCAAACCGCGCCAAGTCATCGATTTTCGATTGACTAAGGCATCTCCAAAAGCCGCCAGAAAACTGGCGCGCTGTTCGGGTGTGAGGGGGGTGTCGCGGATGTCGACGAACGTTACGACTTTGCCCGCTTTTTCAGCGGCTTGACGCGCTTTGCGGCAAGTATCGCAGGATTTGATCCCATAAATTGTTAACATTGCCAGAGTCTCATTTTCATATATCTTTTACTTGTTTTTCACCCAAACCGTCCCACCTCTAAAGCTGTATACGCCGGTTTCCGGCGCCTACGAAAGACGCCCGGGCCTGCCGGGAGACACTAAAAGGGAATAGACTGATGCCAACTGGCACCGTGAAATGGTTTAATACGACGAAAGGGTATGGCTTCATTGCGCCCGACGACGGGGGCAAGGACATTTTCGTGCACATCTCCGCCGTTGAAAAAGCCGGTTTGACCGGGCTCGCCGACAATATGAAAATCGGCTACGAACTGGTTGAAGGCCGTGATGGACGGCAACACGCAGGGGAATTGCAGGCGCTCTAAAGCGCCCTATCCTGCTGATTTTAGAAGATTACGCTGGGTCCTTGGACTCGAGCGGTTCCCAGTTTTCGCCCATCGCCACGATACAGGATTTACCCGACGCATAGGTCTGAACCAGCGTCCACTCCCCCGTGGCCGGGATCGACCAAATCTCCAACAACGCATCGGGACCACGCATGCCACGCCCGTGTCGTTCGGCTCGATGGGTCTGTTCAAGACGCATCAGCATCGTCTCGCGGTCATAACAGATCACGTCGGTAATCGTGGTGGTCGCTGCCGCCGATCCCGGGAGCGCGAGCCACATGCAAAGGGCAATCATCCGGGTCATAATCAGAGCCTAACCCACATCTTGGTCGGAATGTAACAGTTATATGACGATACTGTGGATAAATTAACGAATGCAGAACGGAGCCCGACGTCGTAAACGCATGCCCACCGATTGGGCGTGTCGGTATCACGTCGGTATTGCGTCGGTATCACGTCGGTGGACGGTCGGTTTCAGCCGAAGATCAAACCCGTCACCCAAACACCGCCTGCCGCCGAAACTGCGGTCAGCACCGTGCCCCAGAGCCCATCGGTCAGCACCATGGACGGCCTCCAATCGGTCAGTGTGGCATAATTGGTGAACTCATAGGTGCCATAGGCCATCGCCCCTAAAAGCGCCCCTTGCCAGAGCGCGCGGAACACGTCGCCATCCTGATAGGCGGGCCAGGAGACGAGGATCAGAAGACCAGCCACGTAGAACAGGTAAAACACGGCCGCAGGCGCAACACGGGGTGTGTCGAGCATCATCGGCCCGATATGCCGCCGAAACAGCGGCGCCACCACGCGGGTCAGCATGACCGCATCGAGCAAAAGAAAAATCGCCGCTGTGGCGAGATAGAGCGTGAGGATGTCCATAGCGTCTCCTTCGAACAGTTTACGGTGGAGAAACCTGTTCGGATGGGTTTGGGGCCCGACAGGCTATCCCGGGTTCAAACGACCCGTGACGCACGTCAGTTCCACGAACTGCCCGACGCGAAGAAATCAAGGACGTGAAGGATCGTGACGCGGCGATAAAGCATGACGGCCGCAACAACGACGAGGACAAGGCCAATGACACCGACCCAGACCATATCGCTCAGCGAAAAGGCCAGATAGAGCAACAGCGCCCCCACCGCCCCGATCAGGAGCGCGAGCAGCATGCCGAGGGCGAGGTTGAAGGTCTCGAAGAAGGTGCGGAGCTTGGACATGGGGGTTGGGTAGTTCCCGAGTTGGGCGAGAGTTTGGCGTACACCAACCGTTAATCTTGTTTCTGCATCCGAAGACAATGTCGAATTACCTGCGCCCCCGCATCGGTGGCGCGACGATCTTTTTCACTGTGACCTTGGCCGAACGAGGCGGCGATCTGTTGGTGCGCGAGATTGACGTGTTGCGAGACGCTGTGCGCCAAACACGTGCCGCCCATCCGTTCCGGTTCGACGCGTGGGTCGTTATGCCGGATCATCTGCATGCCGTTTGGACATTGCCGACGGGCGATGCGGACTACGCAAGGCGGTGGGGCGCAATCAAGGCGAGGTTCGTGATGAACTTGCGTAGGGCGGGCTTCAGCCCGCCAACCAGGTTACCGCGTGTGATGTCGGGGAGATATGCCGGGCTGAAGCCCGGCCTACGAGCCGAAAAGCGCGAGGTTGGTGTTTGGCAACGGCGGTTCTGGGAGCACCACATTCGCGATGAGGCCGATTACCGGGCGCATGTGCAGTACTGTTGGTTCAATCCAATGAAGCATGGGTTCGTGAACGACCCGGCCGATTGGCCGTATTCATCGTATCACCGGGACCGCGGGCGGTTTGGGATGTAGGGTGCGCATTTTGCGCACCAATCGCGGTTGGTCGAAGGGCGTGCGGGTTGAGATGTGGGATGGCCGTAGGGTGCTGGTAGACGTGTAGGGTAAGTGATTGCACCCACTGTGGCGAGCGCGGTCAAACGTCGGGTCGGTGGGTGCAAGCACCCACCCTAAGCTTGCTCGGGACTGTAATTGAATGGCTCATTAGTTGCCGTCGGAACTCCATCACCGCTTAAATAATAGGACCAGATTTCAAGACTTAAATCCGATACTGGAGAGCCAAATGTCATCTTGACCTCGTTTACTCCACGACTCGCTATTGACGCCAAATCCTTCATCGTCAAAGGAAATTCAGTTAGCATTCCACTAATGAAAGCTGATCTTTGCAAGAATCGTACCGGAATATCAGAGAAAATTTCTTTTCCACCGCATGATTTCTTGCAGACACCGTGCTCAAACGCGTAGACAAGGTCTAACCGCAAATAGTGTAACGGCCTAGGCCAACCAAGATAAATTACACTTTTTTCAGTGTCTGCACTTCCGACCGGAAGATTTCCCGATACAGCGCGAAAGTGGTATCTGAATGCAATCCAAATGCTTCCTATCTGTATTGGCGTTACAACCTTTTGTCGATCCTTTCCAAGTTTGATACTGTTCTTTCCAGAAGCATGTAACGACAGATGCATGCTTTGACCAAACTTCTTTATATCATTGATATATACATCTCCTTTTCTCTGAATAACCATTCTCTTTACGCCAGAGCCAGGGCGCTTTTTATCGCCGAATGCAAAACGAATAACTTTTGAAGATGGCACCTATTCGATCACTCCCCGAAACTCCCGCCATTCCCCCTTTGACATGCCGGAGGTTTCCTGCGTCACCTCCTCGCCCGCCAGCATCCTCCGCACGCAGTCCAGCGCCTTGCCCGACAAGGTGGCCCCACCCAACCGGTAGTCCTCGAAGGCGGCGTAGGCGTAGGGCACCCAGTCTTTGACCAAACGGCAGATTTCGTCGGCGTAGACGCGGATCTCGTATTGGGCGTGGGTGTCGGCGCGCAGGCGCAAGAAGTGGAAGAGGTTGTGGAGGTCCACCTTCCAGTACCATTGGGTGTAGACATTGGCAGGCAGGTTCATGCGGGCAAGCTCTCGGGCGAGGCCCTGCTGGCCGTCCTGGGAGATCATCTCTTCGTAGTGGTCATAGGCGCGCATGGCGTCGTCGCGGAGGTAGTCGAGGACGCGTTGCGCTTCCTCCCCTTCCAGCGTGTCGCCCCGGCCCTGGTTGTTGGTGGTGGATTGGGCGGCGAGGTCTTCAACACGGGGGATGTAGAACTCGCGGTCAAGGATCGAGTAGCGGGCGGAGTATTCGTTCACATTGGCGGTGCGGTGGCGGATCCACTGGCGGGCGACGAAGACAGGGAGTTTGACGTGGAGCTTGAGCTCACACATCTCGAACGGCGTCGAATGCCAGTGGCGCATGAGGTAGCGGATCAGGCCTTCGTCATTGGAGACGGCTTTGGTGCCCTTGCCGTAACTCACTCTGGCGGCTTGCGTAATTGCGGCGTCGTCGCCCATGTAGTCGATGACGCGGACGAAGCCGTGGTCGAGGACGGGGTGGATGGTGTAGAGGTGTTCTTCCATCCCCGGGCTGGTGGCGCGGCGGGTCTGATAGGAGGCGGCGCGGAGAGCCTCGATTTCCTGTTCAGGGGTTTGGGGGGTGTCGTTTTCCATGTTCATGCCTGCCTCCGCGATTCTGTGATCCATGCATCATAGAGGGGTCTGAGGGCGGCTCAACACCAGATGTTGGGTGTGTGGATAAGTTGGAAGTAGGAACGTGAGGGGCGATGTCGCCGGTTTTGTGTCGTGCGGTTAGGCCCGAGGCTGTCTCCTGCAAGGCGTGTGCGGTTTACGAAAATGGCGGGGCGAAGCAAAATTGCCTAGGGCGTTCGTGGGTCTGCCAAGAGCGCATACAACCAAATTGCGCGTCTTTGGCGCACACTATGATTTGCGTCTGCCTTTGACAGCCGCGTTTACGCGTATTTGGAAAGAGATGAAGAGGTCTTTCTTCCTGGTTCAAATACGGCGGGGAGTCTCTCGGAGAGAGACGGGGCAGCGCCCCCCAAACAAAACATCGCGTGCGCCGTAAGGCGCGCAATTTGGCAGTGTCGGCTTTGTCCCACCAGGCGGACTTTGGAAGCCGTGCCGAGCATTGAAAGCAAGAAGAAGCATATCGGATAACCGGTTTGAGCCCAAATTCACGGTTGCAACACTATGCACGAATGTCCGAATTGAAACCGGGTTATGCGTGTGCGAGCAACACGCCTGCGATCTTGTCGACATGAACGAAGTCCGTACCACAGCATCCTCCAAAGACGTTCATGTTTGGAAAGCGTCTGCGAATATCGGCATATTGCGCAGCGAGTTCGTCCGGATCGCCTTCCTCTAGGTGGCCAAGTTGGCAGAGCGTGCCGTGATCAAGAGTGGAGGCGTTCGCGCGAAGGCCCCTTATGCGATCCGACCAGGTGCCACGTGTCAGCGCCGGGCCAAAATCGACCGGGTGTGCGCAATTGATCATGTAGTAGGCAGGAGCAGCACCGGTTTGGGCATCTACTGTCTCGATAGCTTCTTGCAGGCTTTCGCCGCTGCGAAGGCACCGGTTCTTCTCCAAGGTGAATGAGATCACCGATGGTAAGTTCGCCGTTTGCGCCGCTCGGGCGATCCCGATGGCTTCGGCTGTCGTGTTGAGTGTCAGGGCGGTGACGATGTGCGCGCCGCCGGCCCTAAAGGTTGCGATTTGCTCGCTATGGTAAGCCTCGGCACCTTCTGCAGTCAGTGCCCCGTTGAGTTTGTATGCGTCGCCTTTCGGCCCGATGCAGCCACTAATCACGGCCCTTGATGGACGGAGACCGGCTGCGCTGGCGGCATCTCGATATAACTCGAAACAGGCGTGGTTCATCTCTGCCAACCGGGCATCGTCATAACCGAGCAACCGACCCCAGTCGCGGCTTGCGCGATAGGTCAGACTGTCGAAAATGAAACTCGCGTCGTGCCGCACCGCGACCTCAGCAAAAATTCGGTAATACTCCTGAAGGGCCGACTTTGCTCTTGGATCGTGCAGCAGATGAAAGGCCGCAAATTCTTCCAGGTCGAAGCCGCGCTTGTACATCAGCCAGGTTTCGGTGCCACCGTCTGTCAGAAACAGATCGGTCGTTTGATGCGGTAGGTTTGGGATCGCCATGGGCCTCGTCTATGTTTAAAAAAAAAGGGGCGTCAACGGCAGGCTAGGCGCTACTGGCTATTTCAAACAAACGATCATACTTTGCGGCATGAGTTAGATTTTCTACGGCGCAAAAAGGTCATGTCCAGACGTTTACCGTCACTCAATCAGCTTCGAGCGTTTGAAGCCGCCGCGCGGCATCAGAGCATCAAGGACGGTGCTGAAGAGTTGTGCGTGACACCCGCCGCCGTGGGTCACCAAATCCGAGCACTCGAAAGCTTTCTTGAAGAAAGGTTGTTTCATCGTGGCGTGCGGCAGATAACCTTGACTGAACAGGGACGTCGGTTGGCTGAAGATGTCGGAGATGCCTTGGATCGGCTCGAGGCCGCTGTGGCCCCGGCCTTGTCCAACAGCGTGTCCGGGATGCTGAAAATCTCGGTCGCTCCCTTCTTTGGAAATCGATGGCTGTTGCCTCGGCTAGAAAAGTTCGCAGCACAGTATCCAGAGATCGACGTGCAACCTGTTTTGTCGTTCGACTATGTCGATTTGGCAAAGGACGGATTCGACGCAGGCGTTCGCTACGGGGATGGGACGTGGGACGGTACAACGACAGAGCTTGTTTTCCGCGACACTCTTCGGCCAGTTTGCGCACCGCAACTGGTTGAGACGCGCACATTGCCGCTTGCTCCAAATGAAGTCCTACGCCTTCCGTTGGCCTCTTCAAAGAACTGGCCGGATGATTGGGATGCTTGGGCGGAGGCAGCCGGAAGCACATTGGCACCGGAGTTGGTCCCGCATGAGTATGAAAGCCGAGCCTTCATGTTTGATAGCGCTCTTTCAGGTCAGGCAGTCATCCTGGCCGATCCGCGTATGACCAGTGCCGACGAAAAGGTCGGTCGGCTGGTGAGACTCAATGAATACAGCGTTGAACGTCCGCAAGGTATTCATATCGTCACGGCTGCGTCTGAGATTGGTCGCAAGGTGCGTGCATTTGCAGATTGGATGAGGGCTGAAGCACAAGTGGTTGGATGAAAGCGGCCATAGCCGCAGTCGCAGCGAAGGTCAGCTTCGTACGCCCAGCCGACGTCACTCATCTCTGGACCGCAAACCCTGCGGCAAGACACGGGCGCGGCCGTTCCACGCCGGCCTTTCTCACCCCTCCGTGACTTGTGAAACCTGCCGCATTGCCTAGGGTACATCTCAAACAGAGGAGATGACATATGGCGACGCAATACCTGCATACAATGGTGAGGGTTCTCGACCTGGAGAAGTCTCAGGCGTTTTACGAAATGCTCGGGTTTCATGAGGATCGACGCTGGGTGAATGACAAGGCGCGCTTCACCAATGTGCATATGAAGGCGGACGGCGATGAGCGCGATACGCTGGAACTGACCTATAACTGGGATGGGGACGAGGGCTTGCCAGCGGACAGCCGCCATTTCGGACATATCGCGATCCGCGTCGATAACATCTATGACATGTGCCAGAAGCTGATGGATGCAGGCGTGACGATCAACCGGCCGCCGCGCGATGGGCATATGGCGTTCGTGCGTTCACCCGATAACGTTTCGATCGAGCTCTTGCAGGCGGGCGATCATCTGCCACCGCAGGAACCCTGGGCCAGCATGGAGAATACGGGCCATTGGTAAGGCTCTGGGCCGGGGTTTTGGTGGCGCTTGTGCTGCCTGCTCCGGCGTTGGCCTGTCGGTTGGCCCTGGTGCTGGCGCTCGATGCGTCGGCCTCGGTCGACGAGGCCGAGTATGTTGTCCAGCGCAATGGCCTCGCCGCGGCCTTGATCGCGCCAGAGGTGCAGGTGGCGTTCCTCTCCGATCCGGAACCGGTCGCGCTCGCCGCTTTTGAATGGAGCGGGCAATGGAACCAGCATATTGTGCTGGAGTGGCGGATGATCCGGTCCCGAGCGGACTTGCTGCTTGCGGCGGAGGAGTTGTCCCGCTCCGAACGGAAGTCGACCCAGTCGCCCACAGCGCTGGGCGCCGCGCTCGGCTTCGCGGCAGGTCTTCTCAGGGATGGTCCGCGATGCGAGCAGCGGACGATTGATGTCTCCGGCGACGGACGGAACAATCACGGGTTTTCTTCTGAGCTGGCCTATAAGCATTTCCCTCTGAACGGCGTCACCGTGAATGGTCTGGCCATTGGTGGGGCAAGCGTTCTGGACGACCTTGTGGCGTATTTTGAGGCCCGCGTGATCCGGGGACCGGGCGCCTTTGTGGAACGGGCACGCGACTACGATGATTTCGAACGTGCGATGCGGCGCAAACTCGAGCGCGAGGTCGGCCGTGCGGTCGCTGCACGCGAATGAGGGTGCTGGTGACCTGTCTGGCGCTGCTTGTGGCTGCACCAGTGTGGGCGTCACCCTGTCGCTTGGCATTGGCGTTGGCGCTCGATGTGTCGGGATCGGTGGATCAGACGGAGTACAGGTTGCAGTCGCAAGGTTTGGCGGCCGCGCTGAACGATCCAGAGGTGCGCGCGCTGCTGTTCGCGTTTCCCGACGCGCCGGTGGCTGTGGCGATCTATGAGTGGTCAGCCTCCAAATATCAGCGGATGATACAGGACTGGGTGCTGATCGAGGATGAGGAGGCGCTGCGCAGGGTCACAGCGCGGCTGGCCAATCTGTCACGTGAACCGGCGCCCGAACCCACCGGGCTGGCCGCGGCCCTGGCCTTTGGCAAGTCATTGATCGACAGGGGCCCGGTGTGCTGGGACCAGACGCTGGATGTTTCAGCCGATGGCAAGAACAACGACTGGCCCACACCGATGCAGCTGAGGGAGCGCAAGACCCTGGGCGGGTTGCGGATAAACGCGTTGGTGATTGTAGAAGATCGGGATGAAGAACGCGCGGGCGCACGGGAAACCGGCGAGCTTCCAGCTTACTTCAACACGCGGGTCATTCAGGGCCCGGGGGCCTTTGTCGAGGTTGCCCGGGGCTTTCAGGACTACAAGCGCGCGATGACGCGGAAGCTGGTGAGAGAGCTCGCGACACAGCCGCTCGGGTCGCTTCAAAGCGACGGTTTGGGATTTCCGCGCCGCTTTTAACGGTATCTTGGGAAAGTTTGTCGAAAACTCCGGTTGAGCAGCATAACAGGCCGGAGTGAAGGGTCATGAGCATACATCAAACTGTCGCAGAGCCGCAGGTCCCGGGGTTCATCCAAGACTACCTCGACAGCCTTGGGCTGGTTGAACGGCTTCACCGTTTGCTTCTGGATGTCATAAAGGATGAGTTCGAAAGGCTGGGGGTGTTGGAGATCAACGCGGTTCAGGCTCTTTTGCTTTTCAATATCGCAGATAATGAGGTCACCGCAGGCGAATTGCGGTCGCGGGGATATTATCAGGGCTCGAACGTCTCCTACAACTTGAAGAAGCTGGTGGACATGGGCTTCATGCACCATCAGCGGTGCGAGATTGACCGTCGTTCGGTGCGGGTGCGCCTGACCGACAAGGGTCGCGATGTGCACAAGATCGTCTCGGAACTCTTTGAAGGCCACGCTGAGCTACTGCGCGTTCATCCGATCCTTGGGGAGGAGAAACTGCACGGCATCAACGACGCGCTCAGTCAGGTCGAACGGTTCTGGAGTGATCAGATCCGGTACATCTACTGACAGTCTCATCGCTCGTTTCAGTCGCGCAGACGCGCCATCATCGGTTCTAACCACTCCGGCGGCGTCGCACGGCCGCTGACCCAGACATACAGGTCCTGGTCGTTTTCCTCGAGCATCGCCTCATAGAGGTCCAGCGTATCGGCGTCGAGTGTTTGCCCGTACGCATCCCAGAACCGCCCAAGGATCAGGTCCATTTCCTTGGTGCCACGGCGCCATGATCGTATGGCGAGCCGCTTCAGTCGTTTTTCATGCTCCGTCATTCGCGCAAAGCCTGTTTCAGTTGCTTCTCGAGAACGCCCATGCGCTCGGCCGCCGCCAGCATCTCGGCACGCAGGCCGCGCAATTCGGTCAGAAGGCTATCGACTTCCGTCACATCCGCCGGAATGTCCTCAAACTCTCCATTCTCCCCCGTCAGCAACCATGGAATGGAGACGTTCAGAACACCCGACAACATCTGAAGCTTGTTGGCACGCGGCTCCGAAATATCGTTTTCCCACTTATCCACGGTCTTTGTCGCCACCCCAAGGCGGCGGGCCAAGGCCTTGGCCGTCAGGTTATGCGCGGTCCGTGCGGCCACAAGGCGGTCGCCAAATGTCGACGCGTCATTTGTGTACCAGTTTTGGTCGGCGATCTCAGCCATCGAAGGCCTCCTAACTGCTTGCAGCATGCCAGCCCAGTTTCTATGAGGTTTTAGAGAAGCACCCCGACAGGCACGACCATGGACTTTCTCTCTGCGACACTCGACCGCGTAAAACCCTCACCGACCGTGGCCCTGACGGGCTTGGTGGCCGACATGAAAGCCGCCGGGCGCGATGTGATCGGGCTGGGCGCGGGCGAACCTGATTTCCCGACACCCCAGAACATTCGTGAGGCCGGGAAACGCGCCATTGATGAGGGTCACACACGTTACACAGCCGTGGATGGCATTGCCGAACTCAAGGCAGCCATCGTCGACAAATTCGCCCGCGACAACCGCCTGACCTACACAACATCGCAGGTCACCGTATCTTCGGGCGGCAAACAGGTGCTTTACAACGCGCTCATGGCCACGCTCAATCCGGGCGATGAGGTGATCATTCCAGCGCCCTATTGGGTCAGCTACCCGGACATGGTTCGGTTGGCAGGCGGCACCCCGGTGATTGTCGAGGCAGGGCCCGATGCCGGATTTCGGATGTCGCCCGAACAGCTTGAAGCGGCGATCACCCCGAAGACCAAATGGCTGATCTTCAATTCGCCTTCCAACCCGACCGGCGCCGGGTATCCACTGGAAGACTTGCGCGCCCTGACCGATGTGCTTGAACGTCACCCTCATGTCTGGATCATGAGCGATGATATGTACGAACACATCGCCTTTCCAGGCTTCACATTTCATACACCTGCCGAGGTTGCCCCGGCGCTGTACGATCGGACGCTGACGGTCAACGGTGTGAGCAAGGCTTATGCCATGACAGGATGGAGGATCGGCTATGCCGGTGGGCCGGAGGCGTTGATTGCGGCAATGCGCAAGATACAGTCGCAATCAACGTCAAACCCCTGCTCGGTCAGCCAATGGGCGGCTGTTGAAGCGCTGACCGGTCCGCAAGACTACATTGCCGAAAGCGTCGCGGTGTTCCAGCGCCGCCGCGACCTGGTTGTGGCAGGGTTGAATGACTGTACTGGCATTCATTGCCCTGTGCCGGAAGGTGCCTTCTACGTCTACCCCTCCATCGCCGGGTGCATTGGCAAAGTGTCCAGCGCCGGCACCCTTATCGAGACGGATGAGGATTTTTGCCGCGCCGTGTTGGAGGAAACCGGCGTCGCGGTTGTTTTTGGCGCCGCGTTTGGTGTTTCCCCGGCGTTTCGGGTCAGCTACGCGGCGGCGGATGATGTGCTGACGGAAGCACTGTCACGGATCAAAACCTTCTGCGCGGGGCTTCGGTGACGGACGTGCCCTCATACTACTTCCGCGTGCGCGAGAATGGTGCGGTCGTCTTCCATGTCGACACAGAGAACCGCATGCGGCGCATTGAGATGCGCCAGATCGCCGTTGTGAATGTCCGCAATGGAGAGATCAAGGCACACGGCAATCATGAACTCAGCGACGGAGATCGGGCAGAGATTGAGCGTTGGCTGGCCGAGCGGCGCACCACGTTGCGCGCGCGTGAGTTGGATGACATCCAGCGTACAGTGGATCGGCTGAACCTGACCGCGGCTTGGGCCCAGCAGTCGGCGACGCCCGAGGAGTTGTCGGAGGTCTCAGACCGGCTTTTGATGGCGATGCATGACTTGCGAACGGTTCTGGTCCGTAAGAAGTCGCAGAAAATGCCTGAGCCTCCTGCGGACAAGATCTAGACGGCAGCTGTGCCCCACTTCCGCACGACGCCTTCGACGTTCTGCCACGCGTTCGCTGTCAGGCTGCGTCCCAACACCCGGTCCGGGTTGGTGGGCGGCGGCATCTTTACATGCTCAAGCTTCTGGAACCCGAAGCGCCCATAATAGGGGGCATCGCCCACCAGCATGACGCGGTCCCAACCAAGCGCGCGCTCCAGACTGCCTTCGATGAGGAACCTGCCCAGCCCTTCGCCTTGATGCGTTGGGTGAACGGCAACTGGCCCCAGCAGCAACGCATCGCTCGCGCCGATATGCACCGGCCAATACCGGATCGCGCCGCAGAGGATACCCAGATCGTCGCGGGCGACCATGCATATGTCGGGCACAGGATCGACGCCGTCTCGCAACCGGTAGGACGACAGCGCCTCACGCCCCGGGGCGAAGGCAAGATCGTAGAGTGCCTCGACCTCCCACCAATCTGCCGCTGTCTCGACCGCCAGTTCCACCGCAATTCCCGCTCTTCCCGCCGCGCTTGCGTTAGCATATGGCTTGTCCCGCGACAAACTGCGGGAGACGCGCGATGTACTATCGGCCGGAAGACGGGCATGGTCTGAAACACAATCCTTTCAACGCGATTGTCACACCGCGCCCGATCGGTTGGATTGCAACCCGCGACAGCACCGGCCAAGACAATCTGGCGCCCTACTCCTTTTTCAATGCCGTGGCTTATGTCCCCCCCCAGGTGATGTTTGCGTCCACCAGCGCAAAGCCCGACCGGGACGGGACCAAGGACAGTGTTGATAACATTCGGCAAACCGGGGAGTTTTGTGTCAACATCGTCGAGTATGCGATGCGAGATGTCATGAACGTCACGTCTGGCCCCTGGTCGCGCGAAACGGATGAGTTCGAGAAGGCCGGTATTGACCGCGCAGCCTGTTCCGAGATCGCGTGTTCACGTGTGGCCAACGCGCCTGCCAGCCTGGAATGTAAAATGAGTCAAATCGTGAAACTCGATGGCGAGGCGAATTTTCTGGTCATCGGAGAAGTCGTGGGCGTGCATCTTCGCGATGACTGCATCCAGGACGGGCTCTTCAACGTGTTGACCTATGAACCGCTGACACGACTTGGCTACAGGGATTACAGCCGTATCACCGAGGTGTTCAGTCTTGCGCGTCCCGGCGAGTGATCAGTTGGTTTTTTGCTTTGGCACGAAGGGCAAGGGGACAGCCGGCACACCATCTTCCAGCAGGCTTGCGGCTTCCTTCTTGTCGACTTCTCCATAGATCGCGCGATGCGGTGTGTCGCCCAGATGCATGGCGCGCGCCTCAGACGCGAATTTTTGACCGACATACTCTGAGTTCTGTTCAACATGCGTGCGCAGTTTTTCGATGGCCGAAACCAACTCGGGATCAGGTGCATTGGCCACAGGCTGAGCGCCTTCGGACACGACGGCCTTGGACGCGAGTTTCGGTGCCATCAGGTCCTTCGTCACGTCTGTTGACGCGCATTCCGGGCACTGAACCATGCCACGCGAATGCAACGCGTCAAAAGCCGCCCCCGATTGGAACCAGCTTTCAAACCGATGGCCATTCTCGCATTTCAGTGCAAAACGGATCATATCGCTACCTCAACCACACTATGAGGTAAGGTGATTGACAAATGATTGCAACAGTTTGGCCCTATGTGACCAACTTGGGATCAAAGCCGCGGATCATGTTGGCCAGTTCTGGTTCATCCACGAGTTTCGCGGCCTTTTTGCGACTGAACCATTTGCGCCGCCGTTCCGAGCGCTCTGGATAGTTTGCGGCCAGGCGTTTCGCGCGCACCGGAAAAACGGCAACGACGCATGGCAACCGTTCTTCGTCACCTAAGTATTTGGTGTAGCTGTATATTCCCAGACACACAGGAACTGTCTTACCCTTGACACCGGCTTCTTCCCAGGCTTCGGTTTCAGCCGCTTCCGCAGGTGTTGCCCCATCAACCGGCCAGCCTTTGGGAATGATCCAGCGTTTGCGCTGCCGTGACGTGATCAAAAGAAATTCGAGCTTGTCACCATGCACACGCCAACAGAGCGCACCGAATTGCGTTCGGACGGCGCGCTTCCCTTTTTCACGCAAACGAAGCGGACGTTGTTTGGGCTGCCTGATCGTCATTGCTCACATTTTTTGGGCTTCTTGGTTAGCACAAATGCCCACATTCGTTAAGCCACAACTGTGAATGAAGCCTTGATCAGTGCCGCGCAACGCTTTGAAACGCTCACATTTTGTTCAAATGAGCCTGGCTAGGCTGCCAACCCGCGCCCCTTCAAAAGCGCCTCGGGACCAGGCATGCGACCTCGAAACTCGGTATAGAGCTCTGCCGCATCCCGAGAACCGCCCACGGAAAGGATATGTTTCTCCAACCGGGCAGCAGTGTCGGGATCAAACGGATCGCCGGTTTCTTCGAAAGCCTGAAACGCGTCGGCATCCATGACCTCGGACCACATGTAGCTGTAGTACGAACTGGAGTAGCCGTCTCCCGAGAAGACATGCGCAAAATGAGGCGTGGCATGGCGCATGGTGATCGCGCGCGGCATCCCGATCTCGTCCAGGATCTCCGCTTGCCGCTGCATCGGATCAGCCGGAGGTGGGCCAGAGTGGAATTCAAGATCGACAAGCGCCGATGCAACATATTCGACAGTCTGGAAGCCCATGTCATACGTCGACGCCGCCAACAAACGATCCAGCAGAGCCCTTGGCATTGCCTCCCCTGTCTCGGCATGGGTTGCGAATTCTCCAAGCACTTCCGGAACATCGAGCCAGTGTTCATAAAGCTGGCTTGGCAGTTCGACGAAGTCGCGCGCGACAGAGGTTCCCGAGACACGTTCATAGGTCACGTCAGACAGCATCTGGTGAAGGGCATGACCAAACTCGTGGAACAACGTGCGTGCATCATCGTAGGACAAAAGCGCTGGTTTGCCTTCAGGCGGCTTGGCGAAGTTACAGACATTCAGGACGATGGGCCGAACATCACCATGCGTCTTGCTCTGCTCGCGCAGGGCACTGCACCAGGCGCCCGAGCGTTTTGAGCCGCGCGCGAAGTAGTCGCCGATAAAGACGGCGATATGTTCGCCGTTCCGCGTGATTTCCCAGGCGCGTGCATCCGGATGGTGTAGCGGCAGGTCGAGCGGCGTGGCTGTCAGCCCGAAAAGACGGTTGGCGCAGGTGAAAACGGCTTCGATCATGCGATCAAGCTGAAAATACGGCTTCAGTTCCGCCTCGTTCAGATCATGCTCGGCAGCACGACGTTTTTCGGAGTAGTAGCGCCAATCCCAGGGCTCCAATGCACCTGAAAAACCATCCGCATGAAGCATATCGGTCAGTATTTCCGCATCTGACAAGGCCACAGCGCGCGCCGGTTGCCAGACCTGCGTCAGCAAGCCCTTCACAGCCTCGGGCGTCTTGGCCATTTCGACATCGAGCTTGAAGGACGCGAATGTGTCGAACCCCAAAAGGGCCGCACGTTCCGCCCTCAGGCGCAGTGTTTCGGTGACGATCTCGCGGTTGTCGGTGTCGCCGCCCCCGGCTCCGCGGTCCGCCCAGGCCTGCCACGCCACTTTGCGCAACTCACGGTTCGGCGAGAATTGCAGAAACGGGACGATCAGCGAACGCGACAGCGTGACAACAGGGCTGTCCGCTCCGCGCTCGCGTCCCGCTGCCTCAGCCGCGGATTGCAGAAAGTCCGGAAGCTCGGCAAAGGCCGCAGGGCCCAGCGCCATCGACCAGTTTCGTTCATCCGACAAAAGGTTCTGCCCGAAGTTCGTGCCGAGAACGGCAAGCCTTTGCGTGATGTCTTTCAGGCGATCCCGGTCATCCCCTTCAAGCTCCGCGCCCGCGCGCACAAACCCGCGTCGCGTCAGCATCAGCACACGCTCTTGCTCTTCCGTCAGATCTAAATCGTCACGCTGCTGCCAAAGGGCGTCGATCCTGTCGAACAGGGCCCGGTTCATCGTGATCTCAGAGCTATAACGCGCAAGCTTTGGAGAAATGTCGCGTTGCAGCGCCTCAAGAGTCGGCGTTGCATCCGTCGACACCAATGTGAAGAACACAGAGGCCACCCGCGAGAGCGCCTCGTCGGCCTGTTCGAGCGCTTCGATCGTGTTTGCGAATGTCGGCGCTTCGTCGGCCTCCGCAATCTCGTTGATCCGCGCCCGAGCAGCCTCGAGAGATGCGTCAAATGCAGGCGCGAAATCGTTTTCGGAAATGTTGTCAAAGGCGGGAAGGCCGAATGCGGCGACCCAGGGAGAAAGCAATGTATTGGTCATGGTTGGTATCTAAGAACTCTGGCTGGCAGACGGCAAGGGAGCGTTCACGGAATATCGTCCTTTGGTGAGTAAACGGCAGAGGATTGCCAAGCGTCGGTCAGCCGCAGACAGGGCAACCGGCTCGCGGTGACACCCGAATGATCCGCGTCTCCCCGTAAAGGGCGTCATAGATCATCATGCGACCGAGCAACGGATCACCCGCACCGGCGAGCAGCTTGATCGCTTCGGCGGCCATCATCGCGCCGATCACACCCGGCAATGGGCCAAGAACACCGCCTTCTGCACAGCTGGGCGCAAGGCCAGGCGCGGCGGGTTCGGGAAAGACACATCGATAACATGGCGCGTTGCGGGACGGGTCGAAGATGCTGATTTGCCCTTCCCACTGACTGATGGCAGCGGAAACCAAGGGAAGCTTCAGGGAAACGGCGGTTTCATTCACAAGATAGCGGGTTTCGGTATCGTCCGTTCCATCAAGAATGAGATCGTAATCGGCAAACAACTCGCCCGCGATCTCGGACGTCAGCCGACGATGATACGGGCGGATCGTGACGAAGGGGTTTTGGGCTTCCATGGCAGCTTGCGCGGAAAAAACCTTCGGCATCCCAATTCTTGCGTCAGTATGAATGACCTGTCTTTGCAGGTTCGAGTTTTCGACAAGATCATCGTCGATCACGCCAATGGTGCCGACACCAGCAGCCGCCAGATATTGCAAGGCCGGTGATCCGAGCCCGCCCGCCCCGATCACAAGCATGCGGGCCTCTTTCAAGCGCTTTTGCCCCGGGCCCCCGATCTCGCGCAGAACGATGTGTCTTGCGTTTCGGTCCAACTCGACCGATCCACTCCGCGCTTCCGTCTTGGGTTTGTTCTCGGGCCGCACCCGGGCGCGCAGCTTGCCCAACCCCCTGGCGTACCCCCACACAACCGCGCCAAGACCACCAAGAACCAGCCATTCGCCTGCGGAGCCCCCGGTCGCTTCCCGCAGCGGATGACCTTCGGGCATGGCGACCTGAAGCGCCAGCACGCCAACATAGAGCAAACCGATCATAAGAACACGGGCATTGACCGGCGCTTTGATCATCGATCCCAGCCCCCAAAGGGCCGCCGCCATGACAAGAACCAGAGCCATTAGCTGCGCCCCGTCGAACCGAACCCGCCCGACGCGCGGTCCGTCTTGGACAATTGATCGCAAATCTTGAAGACAGCCTGAACAACCGGCGCAATAACCGCCTGCGCGATACGGTCTCCGTGCTCAATCGTGACGGGCGTGTCGCCAAAATTGATCAGGATGACGCCGAGAGGGCCGCGATAGTCACTGTCAATTGTGCCAGGAGTGTTCGGCAAGCTCAGCCCGTGCTTCAGAGCGAGGCCTGAACGTGGCCGAACTTGCATCTCGTACCCGACGGGGATCTCAACATGCAATCCCGTCGGGATCAGGGCACGCGCCCCGGGTTCCAGTGAGACAGACCCGCGACCGGGAAGGTTGGCGCGCAAGTCAGCCCCAGCTGCACCGGGCGTCTCATAGGATGGCAACGGCAGACTTCGGTCAGCATCCTCCGCCCAGATCATGCGAACGGTTGGTGTCATTTCGCGAGCGCTTGCGCCACACGGTCTGCCAGACGGCGCGCCACATCCGTTTTGCTGGCGCGGGGCCAGGTTTCGGCGCCGTTCGCGTCTATCACAGTCACCGCATTCTCGTCCCCGCCCATGATGCCGGTTTCCGGGGACACATCATTGGCCACGATCCAGTCGCACCGTTTGCGTTTGCGTTTCGCCGTGGCATTGGCAATCACGTCGTCGGTCTCGGCGGCGAAGCCAACCACCAATTGCGGGCGATCCTTTCGCTTCTTGGCAATGGTCGCAAGAATATCCGGGTTTTCGGTCAGCTTGAGCGCCGGGGGCTTGCCGGACTTCGTCTTCTTGATCTTGCTATCCGTCGCGTTTTCCATGCGCCAATCAGCGACAGCCGCTGCAAAAATCGCGGCATCCGCCGGCAGCGCATCGGTAACGGCCTCCAGCATCTGATCCGCCGTTTGGACGGCAATGATCTCGGCGCCTTGGGGCATCGCAGCATCCGCGGGCCCCGTTACGAAACTCACCTTGGCGCCAAGACGCAGCAACGCGCTTGCGATGGCGCTTCCCTGCGCCCCAGATGATCGGTTGGCGATGTAGCGCACGGGATCGATGGGCTCATGTGTGGGACCGGACGTCACAATGACATGCTTGCCTGTCAACGGCCCGCTCCCTAACCGAGCAGCAATCGCATCCAGGATAACCTCCGGCTCGGCGAGGCGCCCGGGACCGAACTCACCACAAGCCATGTCACCTTCATCCGGTCCGACACGGGCAATTCCATCCGCTTCAAGGATCGCTACATTTCGTTGGTTGGCCGGGTGGAGCCACATCCGCACATTCATGGCGGGTGCCATAAGCACCGGCGTGTCCGTGGCCATCAAGAGCGTGGTCGCCAGATCGTTGGCATGCCCGTGCGCCATTTTGGCAATCAAATCCGCCGTCGCAGGGACAACAACGACCAGATCAGCCGACCGGGACAGTTCGATATGGCCCATTTCCGCTTCGTCCGTCAGATCGAAAAGGTCCGTATAGACTTTCTCCGCCGCCAGGGCAGAGGCGGACAAAGGCGTCACAAACTCCTGCCCGGCCTGCGTGAGAACGGGCGTGACCGCGCCTCCGGCCTTGCGAATGAGCCGGATCAGTTCCAGCGCTTTGAAGGCTGCAATGCCGCCGCCAATGATCAAGAGGATGCGTTTTCCGTTTAGCATGTCCAACTGTTAGGCTGCGGCGCGCAAATCGGCAAGAAGGGCTATTTTCGGAAGACCGCGCACGGATCGCCGCGCTCTGCCGTTTCCGTGACCACCCAATGGCGATAGGGCGGGTTTTCTGGCGCGCTTCCTTCGAACTGTGCAAGAGTTGCAATGCGCAGTCTGTCTTCGCCCTGTTGCGGATAGGCACGCGCCAGCATTTCCGGCATGCCCCAGTCGGTACGCGCGTGTCCGTTCCCGGTGATCACCACGACCGGGCTTGGGGATGTGCCAGCGCGCATTTCTTCTACCGCCTCCAACGTGGCACGGGCGAGCGCTGCATCACGCAGTCTTTGCGCCTCGACCATACCCGGCAGCATTTCAGCGGGCATCGCGTTACAATGGGCGGCATCCTGAAGCGCGACACGGGCCGTGAGTTGGTCCTCGGGCAACGGTTCGTCGAGGCCGAAGATGGCAGACGCCCCACCAAACACGGACGCAGCACCTTCTGTCACCGCGCGGCGCACCTTATCTGCGGGCAGGGCCGCGCCGAAGAGCTGCGCGTGCGGCGCGGCTGCGAAAATTGGGTGATACATGTCGAAGTCGGGCCAGCCGCGCTCTTCCCATGCGAAGGCGCGTTCAAGCGCGGCCTTGTCGTCACGCGGGATGTCACGCGCCGCTGCCGCGTGGCGAGGTTCGAGCATCTCAAAGACAATCGCGCCGGGTTGAAGTGTCTCCACCATGCGCGCTTGCATTGCGTGGTGCCCGGGATTGTCGTGCACTTCGCCCAAAACAATCACATCGGCTTGCTCTAAGCCGAGCAGATAATCCGTGTCGTCCGGGTCAATTTCACTGGCGGCGGCTGCACCGCTGAACAGCCATAGGGCGAACGCAATCAGGCGAGGAATTCGAACACTTCCTTCGACTGGGTTTCGAGGTTCTTACGCATCTTCGCGAAAGCCGCGGCTTCAAGCTGGCGCACGCGTTCTTTCGACAGGCCAAGTTCGTTGCCAAGCGATTCAAGGGTCCGCGGCTGATCTTTGAGCTTGCGCTCCTGCACAATGAAACGTTCGCGCTCGTTCAAGGCGGACAGCGCTTCTACCAGCCATGTCCGCAGCGTTTCGATGTCTTTGGCCTGTTCAACCGATTCCGAGGCCACCGCGTTTTCATCTTCGAGCGTTTCGATCCACTCGCGGCCTTCCTCATCGCTGGATTGGGTTGCGTTGAGGGAGAAATCGGAGCCCGAAAGGCGGCCTTCCATCATCTCCACATCATGCAACGGCACACCGACCTCGGCCGCGATCCGCTGGCGCATGACCTGACGATCAATTGACTCTCCCATCGCCGCAGCCTCACGCTCCAAGCGAGCTTGCACGCGACGCAGATTGAAGAAAAGTGACTTCTGTGACGAAGTCGAACCCGTTCGCACCATGGACCAGTTGCGCATCACATAGTCCTGGATTGACGCTTTGATCCACCAAACCGCATAGGTCGAAAAACGTACGCCACGATCAGGATCAAACTTGTCGGCAGCCTTCATTAGCCCAAGGCCCGCTTCCTGGATCAGGTCATTCATCGGCGCGCCATAGCGGCGGAACTTCGACGCCATGGAAATGGCAAGCCGCATGTAAGCCGTGATCAGACGGTGAAGAGCCTGTTCATCGCGGTGATCGCGCCAGGCGTAAGCCAGTTTGAGTTCTGTTTCAGCGTCCAAAAGTTCGGCCTGCATTGCGCGGCGCGAGAGGGACTGATCGATGGCACTTTCCATAGACATGTTCTGTCTCCCTGAACTGGCTTTTGTATTTGTTACGCAACGATCGGGAGATCGGATCACAATCCGCTATGGATTTTTTGAGCGATCGTTCTAGCCGCACCGCCCAACTCAGCTTAACCCGCTGTTAACCAAGAGATATGAAGACAGGTTTTGTCTTGGGAAGGGTCTTTTCTTGGTTGCACAGTGCTACACCGTTGCGTTCGAAGGTGTCGATGCGCGCATGGTTGAGGTTCAATGCGCGTTGTCACCGGGCTTGCCGCATTTTTCGCTCGTTGGCCTGCCCGACAAGGCCGTCAGTGAAGCCAAGGAACGTGTGCGCGCTGCGTTGAATGCCCTGTCCATCGCTCTGCCCTCACGCCGCATCACGATCAATCTCTCACCGGCGGACCTGCCGAAAGAAGGCTCTCATTTCGACCTGCCGATTGCGCTCGCCCTGCTCGCCGCGATCGAGATATTGCCGCGCGATGCTGTCAGCGAGTTGGTTGCCCTTGGTGAGTTGGCCCTCGACGGCACACTGGTTCCGGTGGTGGGTGCCCTGCCCGCGGCCCTTGCAGCCGCGACGGCGGAGCGCACATTGGTCTGCCCGGAGGCCTCCGGCCCCGAAGCGGCCTGGGTGGGCAGCATTCCGGTTGTCGCCCCCAAAAGCTTGCATGCGGTTATTCAACATCTGAACGGCGCAAAACCGGTCGAGATCAGCCAGCCAGGTCTTGTGCACGACACCTCGGGTCCCTGTGCTGACCTGAGCGAGGTCAAAGGACAGGAACGCGCGAAACGTGCCTTGGAGGTGGCGGCGGCCGGGCGCCATCATTTGCTAATGGTCGGCACGCCCGGTTCGGGAAAGTCGATGCTGGCCGCAAGGATGCCGGGTATCTTGCCCGACCTCTCGCCGGAAGAAGCTCTGGAAACATCGACCATTCACT
>JBCBBB010000007.1:0-47256 GCA_038532095.1 Pseudomonadota bacterium | reverse complement strand
AGACCGACGGCGCGACGGTCCAGGTCACCGTCACCGCCACCGATCTGCACGGCGCGACCGACAGCCAGGGGATCACCGTCACGGTCGCGGACGTGGCCGAAGACATCGACGTCACCGGCACCTTCACCGACACCGGAGTTGCGGAAAGCTCGGTCACCGGCAGCGCAGGCGACGACACGATCACCGGCCACGTCGACGGCGCGGTCATGGACGGCGGCGCAGGCGATGACAGCCTCACCAGCGGCGCTGGCGCCGACCGCCTCACCGGCGGCACCGGGGACGACACGATCCGAGGGGGCGATGAACCCGAAGGCGCGCCCGTGATCCTGATGACCTTCGAAGACAACGCGGACACCTTCGCGGCCGACGAGACGCTAAACGCGCATGGCGGGATCTATCAGGGTGGCGCAACGCCGTCCGTCCCCGGTTGGAACGGCGACGGCACCGCCGTTGGGCTCGATGGTGATGATGACTATGTCGAAATCCCCGACAGCTCTGACTTTGATCTGGACGCAGGAACGGTTGCATTACGCTTCAACGCCGACACGCTGTCCGGGACGCAGGCCTTGGTCTCCCGCGACAGCGCATACTATGACGGCGGCGGTCACTTCAGACTGGTTGTGACATCAAATGGCACAGTCCAGCTTCGCATTCAGGACGAGTCGCACTCCTGTTATCTCAACTCCCCGGCAGGCACGGTTGCACCCGGTGAATGGCACCATGTTGCGATCAGCTTTGGGCCGGATGGGTTGGAAATGTTCGTGGATGGCACGTCGGTTGCAACCCATAGCTATACCGGCGGCCTTGCGGGAAATGACGAGCCGTGGACCTTGGGCGCGGACCAATGGCAATCCGGCAATGCGATTGCGGACAACCTCAAAAACTTCTTCGAGGGGGCCTTGGATGAGTTCACGTTGTACGACGTGCAGCTCGACGCCAGCGCCGTCGCCGACATCGCCACAAACGGGGTGGCGCGGGACCACGACTATGACACCGCAGTTTATTCCGGCCAGCGCGACGACTACGATGTGAGCTACGACCCCACCACAGGGGAGTTTACAATCACCGACCTGAATGCGGCGGATGGCGACGATGGGACAGACATCGTCTCAGGGGTTGAAGTCTTCGTTTTCGACGGGGTCGCGTACTCGGCTGGACGCCTTGCAAACAGTGCGCCGGAACTGCAGGCAACGGACGGCGCGCTTGGCGAAAACGATAAAGGCGCAGTCATCGGAGACGTGACTGCGAGCGAAACGGTTTCCTATACCGTTGACGATGCCCGTTTTGAGATCGTGGATGACCAGCTCAAACTGAAGGGCGGCGAAAGCCTCGATTATGAGGCCGACGGCGCCACGGTCCAGGTCACCGTAACCGCCACCGATCTGCACGGCGCCACCGACAGCCAGGTGGTCACCGTCATGGTCAACGACGTCTCCGAAGATATTGAGGTGAAGGGGGAATTCACCGACAGAGGAGTTGCTGAACGTTCCATTACAGGCAGTTCTGGCGATGACACGATCACCGGGCACGATGATGGCAGCGTCCTAGACGGTGGCGCAGGCGATGACAGCCTCACCGGCGGCGCCAGTGGCGACGTCATCGACGGCGGGGCGGGCAATGACACGCTTCTTGGCGACCAGTCCGAGAACCTCGTGGTGAACGGTTCGTTTGAAGATATCGATGGCGCAACCATCGACAGCGTTCGGGCCGTCATGAAGACGGTGGAGGGCTGGACCGACGCGAACGGACATGCGTTTGAAATGCATGTCGATGGCTACGCTGACAATGCAGCAACGGACGGCGCGTATTGGTTGGACATGGCGGAGAACAATGCGCAGATGGACATCAGTCAAACCATCTCGGCCATGCGGGAGGGCGACAGCTACGAGCTGACCTTCGATGTGGGGAACTACCGCTCAAGCATGCAAGGTGAACTCGAGGTCTACTTCGGCGGTGAACTCATTGCGACAATCGATCCATCCGTCGAAGACCAGATGGACACCTTTGGGTTCGATCTGGTCGGCGGGTCTGGGGATGGCTCCAACACGCTGCGGTTCGTGGAGACCGGCTCAAGCGGGAATGTTGGCGTGGCGCTGGACAATGTGCGCATCGTCACGGCCTCCGATGACACACTGACCGGGGGTGACGGAGATGACGTCCTGCGCGGAGGGGGCGGCGATGACTCGCTTGCAGGCGGCGACGGGTCCGATGTTCTCCAGGGCGGCAGCGGCGATGACACCATCATTGGCAGCGCTCATGCGGACCTCGAAACCTTGTCCGACGCCCGCTGGACCCAGGTATCGGACGGCGACAATTTCCACGGCACAGCGGGCGCGGATTACTACAGTTTTACCGCGATGGACGGCAGCAATGCCACGATCCGCTTTAATTACACCCCCTACGAGGCCGGCGGCAGCGATGGCATAACCGATTACGTCCGCGTCGAGACAACGGAAAATGCAACGCTGACCATCGGGGATTTCGACCTGAGCGAGGACCGGATCATTCTGCAGGAAGCCTATACCGACATCAGCGGCCACACGACGTCTGATTATGTCTATGTCACCGTCGATTATGCTGGCGGCACGTCGCAGACCTTCACCATCTGGCACTCAGGCGGCACGTTCGACGCCGCAACGGTTTTCACCACAGGCGCGCCAACTCACGTCGCGAAATTCTCAAGTGATACGGTTGTTTACGAAGGGAACTTCGATGACTTCGCCGTAACCTATGACGCCGATATGGGAACCTTTGTCATCACAGACACCAACCTCAGCGATGGGGATGAAGGCAGCGACACAGTCAGAAATGTCGAAGCCTTCGAATTCGGCGGCATCACCTATAGTGCGAGCGATCTGATGGCCGCGGCGGCCGCGCCTGCAAGCGAAGACAACGCGGACAATGCCGACACAACCACCATGGCCGCGGATGCCACAGTCAAGACAACCGAGGGCGATGACGATCTTTGGGCCACAGCAAACCAAGATGTCATTTACGGCCTCGGTGGCAATGACACGCTGGGCGGATTGAGTGGGGATGACTATCTGGACGGCGGCAAGGGTCACGATCAGCTCTTTGGCAACGACGGCAATGATACGATCCTTGGCGGCAGCGGCAATGACACGGTCTATGCGCACACGGGCGCGGACCAGATCCATGGGGACGCCGGAAACGACCTTCTTTACGGCATCGAAGGGGAGGACACGCTGTATGGCGGCAGCGGGAATGACACTCTCTATGGCGGGACAGACAACGACCGCCTCTTTGGCGATGCCGAGCACGACCTGCTCCTTGGCGAAGATGGAAGCGACACACTCTTTGGTGGAAGTGGTGACGACAAAGTTCAGGGCGGGAATGACGATGACCACCTCTTTGGGGGGACGGGCAACGACACCCTGATCGGTGACGATGGCAGTGACACGTTCTACTTCGACGCCGCTCAAGGCACCGATCAGGTCAATGGCGGCACAAGTGGAGGATGGACTGACGTCATCTCGCTCGATGGAATGGGCCCCGGCGTCACTCAGAGCGGCAACACAATCGATGGTGATGGCTGGACGATGGTTCTGGATAGCGGCCACACGGCGGAACAACTGACGCTCGATTCTGTGGAACTGTCACCCGACGCGACCGGTACGATTACCTTCGACGCCGGGGGCCAGATCGACTTCACGGCAATCGAACGCATCGAGTTTTAACTAAACTCTTTGTCGGAGAGGGCTGAAATTTACCGGGTTATAGACGGTAAGCGCCTAATACTGCCTTGTTGAACCAACAAGGTGGCAAGACGTGCGGGTTGATTCCATATTCCGGTCTGTGCACTGGGAACCAGCTGTCGTGATCGCGTCGATTGGCGCGAACATGCTGTCGCTCGTCGTTCCGATTTCAATGATCCACCTCTATGACCGGATCATCCCGAACAAGGGGTATGAAACGCTCGTTGTCCTCAGCCTTGTCGCGGCGACGGCTATACTTGCGGAAGCTCTGCTCAGAAGTGCCCGGCGCCACATCCTCCAGCGCGCGGGGGAGCATTTTCAACTGCAAAGCTACGCCTGCGCCTTGAATGTCATTGTGAACGGCGACCCGGCAACCACGAACACACTCAGCCAAGGGCACTTGATGTCCGGCGTCAAATCGGTCGAGCGATTGCGCAAGATCCACACGGGCGACACCGCCCTTGCGCTGCTCGACCTGCCCTTCGCCCTGCTCTTCCTCTTCGCCGTCACGCTTATCTCACCGATGTCGGGCCTGATCGTGGGCTGCATCCTGCTCTGCACCTTTCTGGTGCTGCTGGTCGCGCGCACGAAAAGCCGGAAAGTGCATGATCGCCAACGTGACATCGATCAGCGCAAGGCGAGTTTTCTGAGTGAGGTATTTACCGGGATCGACGCCATAAAAGGCCTGCGCATAGAAGGCGCGCTTTGCCGTCGGTACGAACGGCTGGTCGGCAGCAGTGCCGAAGTGGAAGCCGCAACCACGAAAATATCGCAATTCGCGCAAGGCCTGACCGCAACCTCCGCTGCCTTCTCGCCAGTTTTGATCGCGTGCATTGGCGCCTTTCAGGTGATCGACGGCCAAATGACAATCGGGGCCCTTGCGGCGGTCATCCTGCTGACAGGGCGCATCATTCAACCGGCCCTGCGGGTTGAGGCTTATCTGGCCGGTCTGTCCTCGACCCGGATGGAACGTGATGAGGTGGAGACACTGCTGTCGATCCCTTTGCTTGCCGCCGGCAAAGCGCCCCTGCCCCGCATCGACACCCTCGAATTCGACCAGGTGTCTTCGGGGGCGCGAGAGGGCGCAGGCATCCGCTTCGACCGGATCGACCTGAAACTTGCGCGGGGGGAGTGTGTTGCGATCACGGGCCCCGACCAGAAGGCGTGCACCGCCTTCTTGAAACTCTTCCTGGATGAGACACCGATAAGCGGTCGCTACCTGCTAAACGGTCGGGACCACTCAGCCCATGACCGTGGCCAAAGATACCGCCAAATCCGCTATCTCGCCCGCGGCCAGCCGCTTCTTACCGGGACGCTGATGGAAAACCTGACCAATTTTCAGGTGGAAGAATACCATGACGCCGCGCTGGACCTGGCACAGAAGATGGGGCTCGACAGAACCCTTGCGGCAACGTCCAACGGGTTCAACACACCTGTCGGGCAAGGCGCCAACGCCGGTCTCACGCAGTCACTCACCGATATCACGACGATCATTGCGGGCCTTGTCGACAGCCCGGATGTTGTCTTGTTCGATCAGGTCAACGCAACCCTTGACCGGGAAGCTGACACCCGCCTGCTCCGCCTTTTGTCCGAGCAGGTGCCTCACCGCATCACCCTGATCGCCTCGGCCCGACCATCCTTCCAACGCCTGGCACATCGCACGATCGACATAACGCCTTTCGTGCTGAACACCGCAGCCCCTCCGGCAAAGGAGGCCGTCGCATGACGGGCCACGCCGACATAAAAGTGGAAACCCCGGAAGAAAACTGGGCCCGTGTCTTCGCGCTCGACACCCTGTTCGACGCGATGACAACAGGGCGGCTCTGCGGCAACCCTGTCGAAACAGGCGACGCACAGCTGATCCTCGTGCTGCTTGAACGTCTGGGTTGGAAACCTGAGGCCGCGGAACTGGCCACCGCCTTGCCCCACTACCCCAACACCTTCGGTCTCGCCGAGATCCGCTCGGCGCTTGCCAATCTCGGCTATTCAAGCGCGATCACCCCAATTCTCGGTCGCCGATTGCGGTTATGCCCGCCGGGCACTTTGGTCTGCGATGAAAGCGGCGCGCTTTGGCTGATCCGAACACGCCAACGCGGCGCCGAGTTGTTTCAACCCGGCGACCTTGAGCAGGTGCGCGCCCTCAGACCGATGGCGTCCTACCAGACCATTCAATTTGAAGCGCATGATTTGGCGTCAAATGCCACCGCCGATCCAACGGCCCGGTCATGGTCGTCGAACCTGGCACATAGGTTCCTGCCGGAACTGCGGCTGATGTTCATGCTGACCATGCTGTCCGGTCTTATGGCGATCCTGATCGCCTTCGGCATTAAAACCGTGTTCGACACGGTGATCCCCTCGCGCAACCCCAGCACGTTGTACGCGCTTCTCGTCGGACTGGCCCTGATCGCTGCCGGAGAGTTGGTGCTGCGCCGCATTCGCGCCGGCGTCGCGTCAAGGCTGTCCGGGCGGCTGGACTACATCCTTGGCACATCAATCTTCGGGAAGATGCTGAAGCTGCCTGTGTCAATGCTGACAAACGCCTCCGAAAGTGACCAACTGGCCCGTCTCAAACAGTTTGAAACCCTGCGCGATGTGATGGGCGGCCCGCTTCTTCTGTTGCTTCTGGAATTGGGCGTGGCGCTCTTGTTGCTGATCACCGTTGCGTTCATTGCCTGGCAACTGGCCGCGATGCTCACTTGCCTTGCACTGATCATCCTGATGGCGGGTTTCGCCCTTCAACCGGGTATCAAACGGGCGAGTGCCAACCTCTCACGCGCGCAATCCCGGTTCAATGCCGGCAGTCAGGAGGCGTTGACCTGCCGACGCTCCATTCGGCGCCGCGGGCTTTACGAGCATTTCGCGCAGCGCCAACGTGACCACATGCGCACACTCCTGCGCGCACAGCGCAAACTCGCGTCCGAGATGCGGCTTCTCGATGGGCTGGCCCTGATCAGCCTGCCCACGGCCGGGGCCTCGGCGATCGGTGTCGGCGCGCTGTTGGTGATGCAGGGTAGTTTGAGCTCGGGGCAGTTGATTGCCGCAACCATTTTGACCTGGCGTCTGTTTGCGCCCATCCAGCAAACCATTCAGATCCTGCCGAAATTACCGGAATCGCGCCGGCTGCTCAATCAGATCGATCTGTTCTTTCAACTCCGCGAAGACGCCAGCAGCCGACACACCGACGTCACGCGCGAATGCCAGGGCAACATCGCCGTCAAGGATCTCGTGGTCCGTTTTCCGGGCGCGATCCTGCCAACTCTAGTAGGTGGGCGGTTTGACATTCCGAAGGGCAAACTGGTCGCGGTCTCCGGGCCGTCCGGGTCTGGCAAGTCCACCCTGATGCGCGTCCTGTCCGGTACGCTCACCCCGCAATCCGGGATCGTCACGGTGGACGCGTTCAACCTTTCGCAACTCTCCCGATCCTATCGTGACCGCCATATTGGCTATGTCCCCGCAGCGCCGGTCTTCATTTACGGCACTGTCGCGCAGAACCTGCGCCTCGGCACACCCGGTGCAACCGATGCGCAGATTGAGGGGGCACTGGCCGAAACCGGCTTGTCGGACTGGGTCCACGCCTTGCCGCAAGGCATCGACACGCGGATCGATCCGGTCACGATGTCAGATGCCCTGCCACCCGGCACCAAAGCCCTGCTTTCCGTGGCACAGGCCTTGCTGACCAACCCCGCCATTTTGCTGCTGGACGAACCCGCAGGCGGGCTGGACGCTGAACAGGAAGCCGCATTGATGCGCATGTTGCACGCCCGGCGGGGCACCATGACGACCTTGTTGGTCACACACCGGCCCAGCCTGATCCGCCAAGCGGATGGCCTTCTTTATCTGGAGGGCGGGACCGTTCAATTGAAGGCACCGCAACCGACCGAAAGGGCGACGGCATGACGTGGAAGGAACGACGGGCACGCAAGGCGCGCTTGCGCAAGAACCTGAAGGATCATCTTCGGCTCGATGCAAATGCTGAATTACCCGAGTCCCACGATCTGCGCTTTGTGCGCCGCATGATCTACACCCTCGCCATCACCCTCTGCGCCTTGCTGATCTGGTCTGCCAAGACCGACGTCAGCGAAATCGTATCCGGCGCAGGCAGCATACAAACGACCCTCAGCGTCGAACGCGTGGAACATGCCACCGGTGGACAGGTGCGCGTGATCGATGTCGCCCCCGGGGACCATGTCAGCGAAGGCCGGCGGCTCCTCGCCTTTGAAACCGAAACCCTCACCCGGGAAATTGCCAAACAGCGGGCCGCCCTTGTCGCGCTGGAGGCGGAACACGCCCGCATTCGCTATGTCATCAACGGCACAGCACCCGCCCGCGACGTGCCTGTCGCGCCGTCGCAATCGCCCGAGGCGTTGCTGTTCTGGACAGAGCAGGCCTATCTCGATGCGCAGCTTGAGCTGATCGCGTCCGGACGCACCAGCATCGAAGCCATGCTGGCCTCCCTGGTGTCCCAAAAGGCAAAACTTGGGGAGGAGGTTGCCCTTCTCACCGACCGGCTGGAACGCAGTCGCCGCGGATTGGCCAATGGCACGCTCTCAAAGAACGAGGTCAATCGACAAGCGCGGGAGGCTCTGCAAACGGAACGAACCCTTTTGTCACTGGAAGCCGAGATCGCCACCCAACAGGCCGCAATTGAAGAAACCCGCCTGCGAACCGTCGAACTGATGGCCGAACGTCGCCGCGAAGCCGCTTTAAGGCTCGCTGACCTTGAAAGCAGCATTGCCGCCACGAAACTCTCGATCGCCGAGTTGGACGCGCTGACCCGCCGCTCCGAAGTCTTTGCAACGGTGAGCGGCACAATCATGAGCCTCGGTGCCACCTATGCCAGCGAAGTCATTGGCGCCGGTGAAGTGATCGCGGAAATTGTACCGGCTCAGTCGGACATTCGGGCGGAGGTTGAGATACCCGCCAGCAAGATCGGCAATGTGCGGCTCGGGATGGTCGCGCGCGTCAAGGTCGATACGTTCGATTTCACCCGGTTCGGTGAACTGGTGGGGGAAGTGATCGAGATCTCGCCCACAAGCCTTGAGACGCCGGAAGGTAACCTTGTCTACTCTGTCACCGTCAGCTTTTCCGGGCAGGACGGACCGCCGATGCTGGATGGCAAACCACTGCGCCCCGGTATTACTGTGAATGTCGATATCCTGACCGAAAGCAAAAGCGTTCTGACTTATCTGTTGAAGCCGCTCCGACTGCTGCGGGACCGGGCGTTTACCGAAGCGTAGTGCCAAATCGCGGCGACCGCCTTCGGGCGTGCGACGCGGTCCGTGCAATGCGAAATACATCTGCCATCATCGCCGTCGCGTGCGCGGGTGCGCCCCAGTGCTCTCGCGCCCATCCATGCCGGATGAAACCCCAGCCAATTGTGGCCCGTTTGAACCACTTCCGCACGCGTCCGACGATCCGTCATTCCAGTCGTGACTATCGTGGGGCTTTCCGCTAAACAGCCGCCGGTTCGATGGGAAGGCTCCGAATGAAAAAGATTGTGCTCTTGCTTGGGATTTCCACACTCGCCGGCTGCGCCGCGTCCGGCACCTCTGGCGGTTTCATGCGCGAGGTCCCCGAAGACGTCGTCGCCTTGGCAGGTCCAAACCAGAACCTCCAAGCCGTCAAATTCGTCGAAGAAGACGGATGCTACTGGTACCAGCACCAGGGCCCGGTCGAAACCACGCTTCTACCGCTCAGAAGCAAGCGCGGGCGCCACATCTGCACCCAGCAATCAAGCTGAGAGGCGCCGCGCGCTTAAACTCAGTCAGCTTCGCGCGGTCGTTTGTCCGTCCGGCGGATAGAGATATGCGGTCGCGCCTTCCGAGACCTGCTCATACAGATCAATAATGTGCACCATCACCATGCGCACACAGCCCGAGCTTGCGCGCCCGCCAATCGACTTCGGATACGGCGTGCCATGAATGCGCAGATACGTGTCCCGATTACCGACGAACAGGTAAAACGCACGCGATCCCAACGGGTTGCGCGGACCGCCATCCATCCCGTCCTTGAACCGCTCGAAGGATTGTGGCTCGCGCTCAATCATCTCATCGGTCGGGCGCCAGGTCGGCCATTTGCGCTTGTGGCGAATGGTGTAGGTCCCCGGCTCGTAAAGGCTGCCCTTGGCAATCGCCACGCCATAGCGCATGGCCGTCCCCTCAGGCTCGATATGGTAGAGATACCGCGCCACGGCATCGACATGAATGTCACCCGGGCGCAGCCCCGCATTCGCCTCGACCCGTTGCGGCAGGAACCGCGCATGGAAGCCCCACGGATTTGATGTCAAGGGGTCGTAATTGGCTGGCGTCACGCGCGCATCCCAGGTCGACCACATCCTGCCGTTTGACACAGGCTTGCGTGCGGGTGGTTCCTCAACCGGCGTTTCCGGGAGAATCGGGCCAACAACCTCTTCGGTTTGTGCCCATGCGGCACCAGCCAGCGGCGCCGAAAAAAGCGCGCCTGAGGTCGAAATAAAATGACGTCTCGTCAGCATGTTACACTCTCTTGTGCAGGTCCGTACTGCAGCTGCTGAAGCCCCCACAGCGCACAGACTATCACCTGAAATCTCTAAGGAATTCAAGCTCGCCGCGATCACGTCCCCGCCATGTCCCATATGTGGTGTCTGACAAACGCAAACCCGCAAGACCCGCCAAAACCAAGCCGCGTTTTCGGGGTGATAATGCCAACCAAAGACCGTTTCACCCTGCCATTTTCCCGGAAAGGTCGGTCAGAATGGGGCAATCGGGCCGATCATCCCCATGACAGGCGTCAATCAGGTGCGACAGCGTCTCCCGCATCGCCTGAAGCTGCGCAATCTTCCCATCAATGGCGGAAAGATGCTCTGCCGCAATCGCCTTGACCTGCGCGCTTTCGCGAGTTTCGTCTTCGTAAAGACCCAGCAGCGTCCGGCAATCCTCGATCGAGAACCCCAACGCACGCGCCCGGCCCAGAAACGCGAGCTTGTGCAAATCGGTCTCGCGGAAGGCCCGATAGCCGTTTTCGCTGCGTTGCGGGCAGATCAATCCGATATCTTCATAATAACGGATCGTTTTCGGCGGCAACCCGGACCGCTCTGCAACCTCTCCGATGTTCATGCCGCCCCCTCTTCCGCAACCGGTGATCGTGTGGCAAAGCGCGCGCCGTCGCCGGCTTCGGCGTCGACCATGGCGGGCTTCAATCCACGCAGGCGCAGCGCGTTTGTTAAAACCGAAACCGAAGACAAGGCCATGGCCCCAGCCGCAAAGATCGGTGACAGCAGAATACCGAAAGCGGGGAAGAGCGCACCAGCGGCCACCGGGATCAGCGCCACGTTGTATCCGAACGCCCAGATCAGGTTTTGACGTATATTGCCCATCGTGCGACTGGACACCTCTACCGCGTTCACCACACCCTTCAAATCGCCAGACATCAGAACGACATCCGCCGCCTCGATGGCCACATCCGTGCCCGTACCAATGGCAATCCCGACATCGGCATGTGCCAAGGCGGGCGCATCATTGATGCCGTCGCCCACAAAAGCGACGGTCGCACCACCGGCGCGCAATGCGTCAAGCGCGTCGACCTTGCCACCGGGCAACACCCCGGACACCACGTGATCGATACCTGTTTCGCTGGCAATCGCCTCTGCCGTGGCTGCCGTGTCGCCCGTGATCATGGCAACGCGAAAGCCTCGGTCCCGAAGTGCTGAAATCGCTGCACGGCTGGTGGCTTTGAGAGGGTCCGCAACCGCAATCATCGCGGCCAACCGACCATCAACAGCAGCATAAAGAACGGTCCGGCCCTTTTGCGCCAGTTCAAGCTCGGACGCCGCGAAAGGCGACACATCGAGCCCCTCCCGCACCATGAAACGTTCGGCACCGACCAGAACCTGATGCCCGTCAACCGTGGCAGAGGCACCATATCCGGTCACCGATTGAAACCCGTTCGCGTTTGGGATCGCAACGCCTTCGCTTCGCGCGCCGCGCAAAATGGCCTCCGCAATCGGATGTTCTGACAAGGCCTCAACCGCTGCGACCTGCCCCAGAAGTGACGCACGATCGAACCCATCCGCAACCACCATGTCGGTCAGAGCGGGCCGCCCCTCCGTCACTGTTCCGGTTTTGTCGAAGGCGATGATATCCGCCTCGGCCAACGCCTGAAGCGCATCGCCTTTGCGGAACAAGACACCCATCTCGGCGGCCCGACCCGTGCCAACCATGATCGAGGTCGGCGTGGCCAGCCCCATGGCGCAAGGGCACGCAATGATCAGAACGGAGACACCCGCGACCAGTGCGTAGGTCAAAACCGGCTCCGGCCCGAACACGACCCAGATCAGGACGGCCAGTAATGCCAACGCCATCACGGCAGGAACGAACCACAGGGTGACGCGGTCGACCACGCCCTGGATCGGCAGCTTGGCACTTTGCGCGTCCTCCACCATGCGGATGATCTGGGCGAGCGTGGTGTCCGCACCAACGCGCGTCGCTTTATAGGTCAGGCTGCCCACACCGTTGACCGTCCCACCGGTAAGCTGCGCCCCGACGGACTTCGCCACCGGCACCGGCTCGCCCGTGATCATGCTCTCATCGACATGGGTCGAGCCTTCGATGACCTCACCATCAACCGGGATCCGTTCGCCCGGGCGCACCAGAACAACATCCCCGACCTTTAGCGATGTTGTTTCAACATCCACGGTTTCCCCGTCACGCAGGACCCGCGCGGTCCGCACTTGCAGCCCCAAAAGGGATTGGATCGCCGCGCCGGTGCGCCCTTTGGCACGCGCCTCAAGCCAGCGCCCGACAAGGATCAAGACGACAATGACCGCAGCGGCCTCAAAATAAACAGCCCGCACGCCATCCGGCAGAACAGACGGCAGAAAGGTCGCGATCACCGAGTAAATCCAGGCCGCCCCGGTGCCGACAGCAACGAGCGAATTCATGTCCGGCCCGCCGCGCAGCAACGCCATAATACCTTTCGCATAGAATGGCCGCCCCGGGCCCAGCAAAACCAGCGTGGTGAGCAGGAACTGGATCACCCATGAGGTTTGGATGCCGATGGTGCGCGCAATCAAGTGGTGCAATTGCGGGAAAAGATGCGACCCCATCTCAAGCCCGAACACGGGCAAGGTCAGGGCCGCGGCAATCAGAACATTGCGCCGCAGTGTATCCGCTTCTGCCGACTGGCGTTCCGCGAGTGAGGCATTCTTGGTCTCACCGGCAACTTCGGCAGCATAGCCCGCCCGAGTAGAGGCTGCGGCAAGGTCTTCAACCGAAACCGCGCCCGCCAGGTATTCAACAAACGCGGTCTCGGTCGCAAGGTTCACGTTTACCGACACCACGCCCGGCACAGAGGACAAAGCACGTTCCACCCGACCGACACAGCCCGCGCAAGACAGGGACGCAACGCTCAGCGTAACGGTCGCGCGTTGAGCTGGGTAGCCAAGCGCATCAAGGGCCTCCGCCGCCTCGACCAGCCGCTCGGGGCTGTCCACCTCAAGCGCAACCGTTCCCAGCGCGAGATTGACGACGGCATCCGAAACCCCGTCCAGCTTGGCCAAGCCGCGCTCGACACGCCCCATGCAAGACGCACAGGACATGCCGTTGACCGTAAGCGTGACGTGATCGGAGGTTTGCATCGCAGCGGGCCTTAAGAGAGATTTGCCCCTCATATAAAGCTTCCAGTGACTGGAGGCTCAAGGGGTCAAACCAAATTTCCCGCAAAACCCGCGCCACATTATGCGGCCAGCACCGAAATCTCCTCAGACCACGTCAAACCGGGGCGGTAACAGGCGTCGACCTGACCATCCTGCAAGGTGAAAAGATGCAGCCACCCGTTGTCGAACAACGCCTGTACCTCCGGGTGCCGACGTAAAACGTCCAGTATCGCGTCGCGCGGCGCCTCGACCATCACCGACAGGCGCAGCGGCTCGTGCATCAGCTTTTCTCCGTCATGCACGGCTTGCCAGGGCAGACCTGCGCACAAGCGCCCGGAATTCCCTTCAATCACGCCGATCCCACCGACCACGTTATGGATCAGCTTGTTGCCGCCACCAAAGACGTCAGGCGCGACGGATGACCCGTAATATTGCAGGCTGATCCAACTCGCCACGACAACCGGAGCCGTCAAGATCAGTTCAAGCGTGCCGAAGCCGTTGTCAGCCTGCCAATCATAGCTGTGCAAAAACGCCCGTCCGCCAAGGTCCTTGCCAGATGTCGCCGAGCGCGGCGCAGCGATAAAGGCCGCGCAACCCGCCAGACCCCATTCAGGGCGCACCTCGGCCCAGTTGAACGCACGTTCCGCCACGGTCTTCGGGGTTGCGCCCGGCAAGCTCAGGGCCCGTTCGGCGCGGGCCAACTGACCGGCCTGGGCGAGCCAGTCCTTGATCTGGCCAAGCTCAACGGTCACACCATCCGTATAGACTGTGATCTCATCGGTGGTCGTGTCATGCAGCCCAGAGACAAAAACCGTGTCTTCGGGCACATGAATGCCCCGTTCGCCAAGACCTGCCCGCGTTTCCGGATCGTTCAGCAGATTGGCTAGCAAACGCGCAGAAACCTCGCCCGTATACCCGCCACAGGCACCGCAATGATACGCGCTTTCGTGCGGGTTGTTGGTCACGTGCCCCCCGTGGCCGAGCAACAGAACCACTTCGCCCAAGCCCTTGGTCAGGCTCATCGCCTTCAACACAGCCGCGCCCGTCTCTGCCTTGGTATCGGCATCCAACCCACCCACGACATGGGGGGCAGGCGCAGGTTCGGTCGGCGTCTGCGCCCCCCGCCCCAAAGCATCGCGCACCAGCTTGCCCGCATAAAACGGACCCGCCGCCTCAACAAAAGCGAAGGAGGACACCGCCGCCTGCCGGAACCGACCCCAGGCGCGCGTGGCCCGGGCCGCAATCCGGGTCTCATGCTCACATGCATGCTCGGCATGGCTCGATGTCTCCAAGGCGGGGTTCAGAAGCACCGGCAAATGCGCCTCCACCACATCGGACCCGTGCGACTTATGCGCCAGCGGCAGACCGAAGAACCCGGCAAAGCCAATCGTTTCGATCGCTGGATCAACCGTTTCCAGCGCCCGCCGGAACACCTCAGACCGCACGTCTATGCAGAACGCGGCTTGCAGCTTGGGGCGCGCCTGCGTCCCGGTTGGGCCGTTCAAGGTCTTCACAAGCCCACGCTGATGCGCGCGTTCCGCCGCATCCTGAAAGATCGCCAGCGCCACATCCTCAGCCGTGGCCGCGACCGGCGCGGCATGCTGCGCCACCGTCTCCGCCCAGTTTTCTGCAACCTCTGGCACATGGGTCAGCAGCGCCTCTTCCCAGACCAGCCGGAGGGCCAGAAGGTCCACCAATGTCCGGTCTGTCTGGCCTTGCAGTTCCGCTTGCCAGAGCAGCCAACGGGCATGCTGCGACCACCCGCCGAGGTCCATCAGAAGACGATGAAACACGGTCTCTGCTGACGCCTCGTCGATGCCCAAGGCCTCAGCCGCGCGCAGAATGGCCCGTTCAGACGTGTCCGGTGCGGCAGCCACATGCGCCGAGAACCCGGTCAGCCCGGCAATCTCCGGTGTCAGGTCATTCACGGCCCAAACCCGCCACGCCGCGAACGTATCCGCCCCGCCCGCGGCCCAAAGCGCCTGTCCCCGGTCGAAGTGACCCGCCGCCCAAAGACCGACCGTTTTATCAATGATGGAAGGCCAGTCGGTGCCGGTCGCCGCGGCGGCCAGCGTGGCAACGGTCGGCAAGGCCGACACGGGCGCCTCGGACGCGCCCTCCAACACAACAGCTTTCAGCGCTGCGACATCGGATGGTTTGCCCGCAAGCGTGCAGGCCGCCAACGCATCCTCAAGATCAGCGTCGGTGATCTGTCCGTCGTCCAGAGCCTTCGCATAGTCAGCGGCACTTTGCGTGGCACGGATGCCCGCAACGCGCTGCAAGCGGGCCGATGCGGTGGCCAGGTCGTCTTCCGTCTGGCCAAGGAACGGGTTGACCGCAACTGTCGCGTCCAAAGGAAACGCAGGCGGGATGCGCCGCGCGGCCTCTTCCACCGACGTGCGAAGCGTGGAGACGATCGCGGGGGCAATCTGGGCGTGGTTCATGAACATGGCAATCTCCTGCGGTTCAGTTGGATGGCGCGTTGCGGAAGCCGCCAATGGCGCGGTCCAGCAAGGCGTTCAGATAAAAGCCATTGGCGAGGTGAACCCGCAGCCCGGCTGTTGACGGGTGATGCGCCCACAGCGGGAAAAGCGCTTGCGCAAAGGCCACAAAACCAAAGGACGCAAGCGCCAGCACCAGCAGCGCCCATTCCAGTGGCCCGGCGACAGGCACGGCTGGCAGCACCGGGGCCCAAAGAGCCTGAGCCACCGCCTGGAACGTGAAGTACGCCAAGGCTGCGCCGGCGGAGGCCAGAACCGTCCGCTTGGTCAGGCTGGCCGGGGCAAGGTCCGCCAGCCCTTGGGCCACAAGGTAGGCAACCCCGAAGATCAGGATCGCCCCCAAGGCCAAAGCCTGCGCCGATTTCGGGCCGGTGGCGAAGGTGAAGCCGGTGGCGATCACGGCATACAAGGCCAGCGCCAGCGCAAAAGACTTCACCACCGCTCCGACACTCGGAACCGCAATCGGCCCCGGACGCCGCAACCCGGCAACGGCCTGCACGGCACCGCCGGATGAGAGGAACGCGTGCGCCTTGTAAAGCGAGTGGGCCACGATGTGCAAAAGCGCCAGCGCCCAAAGCCCGAGCCCGCATTGCAGCAACAGAAAGCCCATCTGTGACACGGTGGACCACGCGAGCGAGGTCTTGATGGCGCTCTGTGTCAGCATCACCGCCGCCCCGAAGAGCGCGGTAAAACCGCCAATCATCGCAAGGGCTGCCATCGCGCCGGGGCTTTGCTGGACCAGTCCCGCAAATGCAATCAACAGCACACCGCCCGAGTTGATGATCCCCGCATGCAGCAAGGCCGACACCGGCGTCGGTGCCTCCATCACTTCCGTCAACCAGCCGTGCAACGGGAACGCCGCCGTCTTCAGGACCGCCGCCAGTACGATCAAGGCGATGGCGAGCGTCACCGGACCCCCGGTACCCCCGGTCTCCGCAGCCGCCAGCGCCAGCCCGGTGATGTCTGCCGTACCATATGCCAGAACCAAAAGCAGGGCCGCGCCGACCAACGCGATATCCGCGCCGTGCCAGACCAGTGCAAACTTGGTGGCGGCCCGCCGGGCTTCTGCCCGATCCCGATAGAACAGAAGCAGTTTCCGCAAGGCCCAGCCCACCAGCACCGTTGCGGCCACCAGAACCGCAAGGCTCCCGGCTTGCACAAAGATCAGAACACTGGCCAGCGTCAGCAGCATCAGGGCATGAAACCGCCCCTCCTCCGCCTCGCCATCAAGATAGGTGCGGCTATAGCGCATCACGACCCAGCCGATGAACGCCACCAGAAGCACCAGCGCCACTGTCACAAGGTCGGCGCGGAGCGAGAGCAGAAAGACACCATCGAAGACCGAGAGGCTACACGGCCCCGCAAAGCCCAGTTGCAGCGCACCGATCAGCGCCAGACCCAAGGCCGCCAGCGCGGCATGTTCCGAAGCACGCGGCACGCCAAGCGGACGACGCCCCGGTCGGCTGGCGGCGAACCCCGCAACGGCGAGCAACACAACGGGCGCGAGGAAGGTAAAAGAGAGGGTCATAATGCGTCTCCTTGCTTGGATTTCACCCGGGATAAGGCATCGAAGACATGAATAAAATTACATATAAAATTTGAATTCATTCTGTATAATAGAACTATGTCAACATTGAACCTGCATCACCTTCGCCTGTTCCGCGCCGTTGCGCGCGACGGCACGCTGACTGGGGCCGCGCGTGGATTGAACATCTCTCAATCCGCCGTCTCCACCCAGATCAAGGCGCTCGAAGCGGCGCTTGGGCACAAACTGTTCGAACGCAGTGGCCGCAACCTGATCCTGTCAGAGGCAGGGCGGATCGCGCTCGACCACGCGGATGAGATCTTTCGAACCGCCGAAACGCTTGCCGCAACCCTGAAGCTGGCAGAGGCGAAGCGCCGCGTGCTGCGCATCGGTGCCCTGGCGACGCTTTCTCGCAATTTCCAGATCGCCTTCCTCAGACCCCTGCTCGGGCGCGACGATGTCGAGGTCGTGCTGCGATCCGGAACACAAGACGTGCTGTTGCGCGGTTTGGAAGCGCTGTCGCTTGATATCGTGCTGACCAACCTCATCCCGGCCCGCGACGCGGCCAGTCCTTATCTGGTGCATCGCCTGGCCGAACAACCTGTCAGTCTGGTCGCTGGACCGGAGCGGGATATCTCCCAAACCGCCGAAATGGCGGACATCCTTGCGACCGAACCGCTGGTCCTTCCCACACCGGAAACATCGCTGCGGGCCGGGTTCGATGCGCTGGTGGAACGCCTCGGGATTGTGCCCCGCATCGCGGCAGAGGCCGATGACATGGCCATGCTGCGCCTCTTGGCACGCGAAGGCGCAGGGGTCGCGGTTATTCCCCCCGTGGTGGTTCAGGATGAACTGGCCACCGGACGCCTGACGGAAGTGTTGCGCCTGCCCGAAATCGAAGAAGCCTTCGTGGCCGTGACCCTCGGCCGGAAATTCCCGAACCCGCTTGTGCAAGAGGTGCTCGACGCCGCCATGGTTCAAAAACCGTGACGGAATTTTAACGCCTGTTTCACTATGCCACAGATATCCATCTTGCGACGTATGGCAGCTTAGTATACAGCGGTATACAAATAGCCGAGCGGGTTTTGCAAAGCGACCCTCCTCGACATCCCGTCACAACCAGCAAAAGCCGAGGGCGTCATGAGCCTCTACACAGCCTATCTCGATGAAATCGAAACCCGTAAATCCCAAGGATTGAACCCGAAGCCCATCGATGACGGCGCTCTCGCGGCGGAAATCGTTGCCCAGATCAAAGATGCCGGCCATCCGCACCGCGCCGACTCCCTGCACTATTTCATCTACAACACGCTCCCCGGCACGACGAGCGCTGCGGGCGTCAAAGCGAAGTTCCTGAAAGAGATTATTCTCGGCGAAGCCCAGGTGGAAGAAATCAGCCAGGACTTCGCCTTTGAGCTGCTGTCACACATGAAGGGCGGCCCGTCAGTCGAAGTGCTGCTCGACCTCGCGCTTGGCGATGACACCGCCATAGCCGCACAGGCCGGCGACGTGCTGAAAACGCAAGTCTTCCTCTATGAAGCCGATACCGACCGGATCAAAACCGCCTACGCCGCTGGAAACGTGGTCGCCAAAGACCTACTCGAAAGCTACGCCGCGGCGGAGTTCTTCACCAAGCTGCCGGACGTGGACGAAGAAATCAAAGTCGTCACCTACATCGCTGCCGAGGGTGATATCTCGACCGACCTCCTCTCACCCGGAAACCAAGCCCACTCGCGGGCCGACCGGGAATTGCACGGCAAATGCATGATCACCGAACGCGCGCAGAAGGAAATTCAGGCGCTCAAGCTTCAGCACCCCGGCGCGCGCGTCATGCTGATTGCGGAGAAGGGCACGATGGGCGTCGGCTCCTCCCGGATGTCCGGCGTGAACAACGTCGCGCTCTGGACTGGCACGCAAGCCTCGCCTTACGTCCCCTTCGTCAACATCGCGCCTGTCGTGGCGGGCACCAACGGCATCTCCCCGATCTTCCTCACCACCGTCGGCGTCACCGGTGGTATCGGTGTTGACCTGAAGAACTGGGTCAAAAAGCTGGATGACGACGGCAACCCGATCCTGAACAACGATGGCAACCCGGTGCTGGAGGAACGCTATTCCGTGGCCACCGGCACCGTGCTGACGATCAACACCAAGACGAAGAAGCTCTACAACGATGCGGGCGATGAAGAACTGGTCGACATGGCCTCCTCCTTCACACCGCAGAAAGTGGAGTTCATGAAGGCGGGCGGTTCCTATGCGATCGTCTTTGGCAAGAAGCTCCAGACCTTCGCCGCTGAAACGCTCGGGATCGAGGCGCCGCAAGTCTTCGCACCGTCGAAAGAGGTTAGCCACGAAGGCCAGGGCCTGACGGCGGTCGAGAAAATCTTTAACAACAACATGGTCGGTGTCGCCGAAGGCAAGGTCCTGCACGCGGGCTCTGACGTGCGCGTGCGCGTCAACATCGTCGGCTCACAAGACACGACCGGCCCGATGACGGCACAAGAACTCGAAGCCATGGCGGCCACGGTGCTGTCGCCGAATGTCGATGGCGCCTATCAGTCCGGCTGCCACACGGCTTCTGTCTGGGATGCCAAGGCGCAGGCCAACACGCCGAAACTCATGGCCTTCATGAACAAGTTCGGACTTGTCACCGGGCGCGATCCAAAGGGTCAGTATCACGCGATGACCGATGTGATCCACAAGGTGCTGAACGACATCACCGTGGACGACTGGTCGATCATCATCGGCGGCGACAGCCACACACGCATGTCGAAAGGCGTGGCCTTCGGCGCCGATTCTGGCACCGTTGCACTGGCGCTCGCCACCGGCGAAGCGACCATGCCGATCCCGGAATCGGTCAAGGTCACCTTCAAAGGCGGGATGGCCGATCACATGGACTTCCGCGATGTGGTGCACGCCACGCAGGCACAGATGCTCCAGCAGTTTGGCGACAACGTTTTCCAGGGCCGCGTGATCGAAGTGCATATCGGCACCCTGCTCGCCGACCAGGCCTTCACCTTCACCGACTGGACGGCGGAGATGAAAGCGAAAGCGTCCATCTGCATCTCGGAAGATGACACCCTGATCCAGTCGCTTCAGATCGCCCTCGACCGCATCCAGATCATGATCGACAAGGGCATGGAAAACGACGCCAAGATGCTCCAGGGCCTGATCGACATCGCCGAAGCGCGCATCGCCCAGATCAAGTCAGGTGAGAAACCCGCACTGAAGCCGGATGACAGCGCCAAGTACTTCGCCGAAGTCGTCGTCGATCTGGACGCGATCAACGAACCCATGATCGCCGACCCGGACGTGACCAACGCGGATGTCTCCAAGCGCTACACCCACGACACGATCCGACCGATCTCCTTCTACGCGGACAAGAAGGTCGACCTCGGCTTTGTCGGGTCCTGCATGGTGCACAAGGGCGACGTGAAGATCGTGGCGCAGATGCTCCGCAATCTGGAAGCCGCCAACGGCAACGTAGAATTCAAGGCCCCGCTGGTCGTCGCTGCGCCGACCTACAACATCATCGATGAGTTGAAGGAGGAAGGCGATTGGGAAGTCCTCCAAAAGTACTCCGGCTTTGAGTTCAACGATGAGACGCCCAAGGTGGAAGCGCGGACGGAGTACGAGAACATTCTGTACCTCGAACGCCCGGGCTGTAACCTCTGCATGGGCAACCAGGAAAAGGCGGCAAAGGGCGACACGGTGCTGGCCACGTCGACCCGCCTCTTCAAGGGGCGCGTCGTAGAGGATGCCGAAGACAAAACCGGCGAGTCGCTGCTGGCGTCCACCCCGGTCGTCGTGCTCTCGGCCATTCTTGGGCGGACACCAACGGTTGACGAATACAAAACAGCGGTAGACGGCATCGACCTGACCAAGTTCGCGCCACCAAAGCAGAAACCGCTGGCGTCACTCTCCGCGCATTACTGAAACACACCAAACTCCCGGCGGGCGCGGCCTTTTGAATAGGGCCGCGCCCGTCTGCCGTTTCAGACCAGAGTTCTTGCGGAATCACCGGAACCTGTGCCGGAGACCCTTGCGAACCGTGCGCCACACGGGTCAGATGGGCCCCAAAGACACGAACGCACAATCTTTGGGAGGAATGAATGTTCAAAAGACAGTTTGTAAAAGCCGCACTCGCAGGCCTCATGATCGCAGGCCCCTTGTCCGCACCCGCCGCCGCGCAAGAGGTCACGCTGCGGATGCATCAATTCTTGCCACCGCAAGCCACCCTGCCCGGCATGATCCTCGATCCCTGGGCGCGCAGCGTCGAAGAAGCCTCCGACGGGCGTATCAAGATCGAACATTTCTACGCCATGTCGCTGGGCGGCCGCCCGCCCGAACTGATGGACCAGGCCCGCGATGGCGTGGTCGACATCGTAATGACGCTCCCCGGCTACACACCCGGTCGCTTCCCCTCGACCGAAGTGTTTGAGCTGCCCTTCATGATGACCGACCCGGTCGCCACCTCGAAAGCCTATTGGGAACTGGTCGACACCGATTTGCAGGACACCGAGTTTGCCGATGTCCAGGTGCTTGGTGCATGGGTCCATGGCCCCGGCATGATCCACTCCAAGGACACCGTCGCCTCGCTCGAAGACATGAACGGCAAAACGCTGCGTGGCCCCACCCGCGTCATCAACGACCTTCTGTCCGAACTTGGCGCCGAACCGGTCGGCATGCCGGTCCCCGCCATCCCCGAAGCCCTGTCCAAAGGCGTGATCGGCGGCACCGTCATCCCGTGGGAGGTCACCCCCGCCCTGCGGCTGACCGAGCTCGTCAACAGCCACACCGAATTCTCGGGCGAGGAGGCCTTCTACACCGCAACCTTCGTGCTGGCGATGAACAAGGCCAAATACGACGCGATGCCGGATGACCTGAAAGCCATCCTCAACGCGGAATCGGGTGAGAAGTTCTCAGCCTTCGCAAGCGGCATCATGCTGGAAATGGACGCGCCCGCCCGCGCCAAGGCAGAAGCCGCCGGCAACACAATCGTGACCTTGGATGCCGATGAAGTCGCCCGCTGGAAAGAAGCGTCCCTCCCCGTCATTGACCGCTGGACATCTGAGATGGACGGCAAAGGAAAAGACGGCTCCGGTCTGGTCGAAAAGGCCCGCGCATTGATTGAAAAGCACGGCGGCTGACCGGCACCGCCCGCAGCGCAGCCCAAGGGCGCCCAGCCCTTGGGTCACCTCTGTGACACGCACCGACGTCGTGACGCAACGCGCCGCTGCTGGCGCTCAAACCCCCAGAAATTGCTCCGTTATCTCATGGGTCAACGCACTCATGTCACCGCTCCAAACGGTAGAGCCGCGCTCAAGGATCACCGCGCGATCCGCAACCCTCCGCAACTCTGCAAGTGCCTTGTCGATAAGAAGGATCGCGACCCCGGTCTCCGTCTTCAGCCGCGCTATGGCCGCCCAGATCTCCTGCCGGATCACCGGGGCCAATCCCTCGGTCGCTTCGTCCAGCACCAGAAGCGTTGGGTTAGTCATCAAGGCGCGTCCGATGGCCAGCATTTGCTGTTCCCCACCTGAAAGGGAGGCCGCGCGCTGCCCGCTCCGCTCCTCCAACCGAGGGAACAAATCGCCCACCGTATTGAGGGTCCAGTCCCCCGGACGCGCCGCGGCAATCAGGTTCTCCCGCACCGTCAGGTCGCGAAAGCACCGCCGCCCTTCCGGCACCAGCCCGACGCCAAGCTGCGCCACCTTGTGGCTTGGCAAATCGTGCAGCGACTGCCCCGCGAAGGTGAGCGTGCCTTTGGACGGCATCATCCGGCAGAGCGCGCGCACGGTTGTCGTCTTGCCCATCCCGTTGCGCCCCATGAGCGCGACAACCTCGCCTGCGTCTACCGTCAGGTCCACGCCGAACAAGGCCTGCGAACTGCCATAGGTGGCCTCCAACCCGTCTATGACCAGCAAACTCACGGGTCCTCTCCCAGATACGCCTCGCGCACCTCCGGAGACCGCCGGATCTCCTCCACCGTGCCCGTCGCGATGGCCCGTCCATAGACCAGCACAGTAATCCGGTCGGCTAGCGCAAAGACCGCATCCATGTCATGCTCCACCAGCAAGATCGGGGCTTCCGCACGCAACCCGTCGAGAAACCCGGTCATCTGTTTCGAACCATCGGCCCCCAGCCCAGCCATTGGCTCGTCCATGACGAAAAGCTTCGGGCGCAAGGTCAGCGCCACGGCCACTTCCAACTGCCGCCGTTGCCCATGCGAAAGATCGGCGCACCGCGCCTCGGCAAGCGCGCTCAACCCCACGCGCGACAGAGCCTCCTCGGCGCGCGCACTCAGATCGCTGTCACTGCCAAGCGATGCAAACACCCGGTGGCCCTTTGACGCCGCCCCGACAGCACCAAGAAGCACATTCTCCCGCACCCTGTCTTCCATAGCAAGCGCCGAGATCTGGAACGTCCGCCCGATCCCGGCCTTGGCTCGCGCCACCGTGGAAAGATGCGTCACGTCGCGCCCCAGAAGCTCAACGCGGCCCGCATCAGGTGCAAGGCTGCCACAAATCTGCGCGATCAACGTGGACTTGCCCGCCCCGTTCGGACCTATCACCGCGTGGATCTCTCCGGGGCGCAGATCGATGGAGACATCGTCCGTCGCCACCAGCGCCCCAAACGCCTTGCACAGCCCATGCGTGGCCAGAACCGCCTCAGACATGCGGCCCCGCTTTCCCGGTCAACAAACCAATCACGCCACCCCGTGCAAAGAGGACTATGAGAAGCAGGATCACGCCCAGCCAGATCAGCCAGAACTCGGTCAATCCGCCCAGCCAATGCTCCAGCGCCACAAAAAGCGCGGCGCCCACCACCGGACCCGTCAGGCGCCCGACGCCTCCGATGATGATTAGAATGATCAGCTCGCCCGAGAGCTGCCAACTGAACATGGTCGGGCTGACAAAGCGATTCAGATCGGCAAAAAGCGCGCCCGCCAGCCCGGTGATCGCGCCGGAGATGACAAACGCCGCCAACCGAAGCCGGAACGGGTTCAAACCAACCGCTTCCGCCCGCGCAGGCGATTGCCGCGCCGCGTTCAGCGCAAGGCCAAAGGGCGAGGCGCGCAAACGCCACTGCAAGACCAACGCGACGCAAAGCGCCACAAAGGCAACGCCAAAGAACTGGATCGGCACCAGCGTGTTCAACCCGGGGAAGCCGTTCCGCACGTAAATCGACAACCCATCCTCCCCGCCATAGGCGCCCCAGGAAATCGCGAAATAGAAAAACATCTGCCCGAAGGCGAGCGTGATCATGATGAAGTAAACGCCCGTCGTGCGCAGGCTCAACAGCCCGATGACCCACGCCGCAAGGGCCGAGACGATCACCGCCACGCCCCAGATCACCGGCATCGACTTCGTGCCGGTGATCGTGACCGGCCCCAACTCCAGCGGGGCAAAAGTCTGGGCATGGAACGCCAGAATGCCCATGGCATAACCGCCAAGTCCGAAGAACGCCGCATGCCCAAGGCTCACAAGCCCCCCAATGCCAAGCGCGATGTTCAGCCCGACCGCCGCCAGCGCAAGGATTGCCGCGCGCGTGGCGAGCGTGATCGTGAACGGCTCATCGGCTATCAAAGCCCAAAGCGGCACGGCCAGAAACCCTAGCAACACAAGCCCGTTCAGATAGCCTTCCCGGATCATGCCCGTGCTCCAAACAAGCCCGTGGGCCGCCAGATCAGGACCGCGCTCATCAGGATATAGACCGACATGGAAGCCAGCGCCGACCCGGTCTGCGTCGCCGCGCCCGGCTCCATGAAGAGCTTGAAAAGCTCCGGCAGGAAGATGCCGCCCAGCGTATCCGTAAGGCCGACCAGGATCGCCCCCACGAACGCCCCCCGGATCGAGCCGATGCCGCCGATCACGATGACGACGAAGGCAAGGATCAGCACCGGTTCTCCCATGCCCACCTGCACCGACTGGATCGCGCCCACCAGCGCACCTGCCAGCCCGGCCAGCGCCGCACCCAGTGCGAAAACCAGCGTATAAAGCTTTGAGATATCCACCCCCAGCGCCGCGATCATCTCCCGATCGTTCTCACCGGCACGGATCTGAATACCAATCCGCGTCCGCGCCGTCAGCCACCAAAGCCCGACGGCCACAGCCAGGCCGATAAGGATCAACGCCAGCCGATACTTCGGATACTGAATGCCACCGGGCAGCGTTGTCGGGCCGGAGAGCGCCGCCGGCACATCAAGAAACAACGGGAAGGACCCAAAGACCCAGCGTGTCCCTTCCGAGAAAATCAGGATCAGGGCAAAAGTCGCCAGCACCTGATCCAGATGCGCCGCTTTGTAAAGCCGCCGGATCACCAGCATCTCGACCAATGCACCCGCAACGGCAGCGGCGGCAAGTGCCGCTCCCAGCGCAAGCACGAACGACCCCGTCGCCCCGGCCACCCAGGCCGCTGCAAAGGCACCGACCATGTAAAGCGACCCATGGGCGAGATTGATCAACCCCATCACACCGAAAATCAGCGTCAGCCCGGCCGCCATCAGAAACAGCATGACGCCGAATTGCAGGCCGTTCAGGACCTGCTCGATGATCAGAATGGCACTCATTGTGCGTTGCCAAGCTCCCGCACCGCCCAGACAAGCGCTGCGTTGTCCGGCGCCTGGGTTCCATCCGGCATTTGGACGGTATCTTCGAAGCCAATCCGTGTATCGAGGCCCCGCGCGAAGGCCATGTTGACCATGCCCCAAGTGGAACGGCCCATTCCATGCAGTAGCATAGGAAGGCCGTTCGGGAGCATTCTCAAAATCGTTTCTGCCTCCGCGGCAGCATCTTCGGGCGCAACATCGGGCATCTCGATCAGCACGCGCAACACGGGTGGAAGGTTTTCCTCGACAAACCGGATCGCATCGGCTTTCGACCACAGGCCCGCCTCGATGCCGATCCCCATCTGCTGCATCAACCGCATCACCTCGGGCGCGTCTTCCTCACACAAATTGACTGACACGTAATCGGGAAGCTCCGTCCACGCGCGCATCAGAGCGTGTCTTGCGCGGCCTCCCGGCGCAATCCACGCCCCTGTCCCCAGGCCAATCGGGATACCGGGCACAGCAGCCCGGACGCGCAGCAAGCACGAGGAAACATCTTCTGGTGCAAGGCTTTCCGCCCCATCCGCACCCCGCGGATGTATGTGCAACGCCTCAGCACCCGCGTCTACGGCTGCACGAGCGGCACATGCGATGTCATCGGGGGTGGCGGGCGCAGGTGCACCGCACCCCCCATTCAAGCAGGCCTGGATCATTGCCTACATCTTGCACTCACCCGCGTAAGCATCGGAATGGTTTTCAAGTGCCACGCCCAACAACTTGTTGGTAAAGACATCCCCCTCTTTCACCACCTCGCGCGCATAGATCGTCTGCACCGGGTGATGGTTCGGCCCGAAGGAGAAATCCCCGCGCGTGCTCGCAAAATCCGCAGCCCGCAGCGCGTCCCGGAACGCATCCGCATCCGACACATCCGCCGCATCCATCGCCGACAAAAGCAGGTTCGCCGTGTCAAACCCCTGGCTCGCGTAAAGCGACGGCAGGCGCCCGTACTCGGCCGCAAAGCTCTCCACGAAGGCCGCATTGGTCGCGTTGTCGATATCCTTGTTCCACTGCGAGGTGTTCACCACCCCCAGCGCCGCATCGCCCACGGCCTGCAAGATGCCCTGATCGAAGGAGAAAGCCGGCCCAACGACCGGTAAATCAATGCCGCTGTCGGCATATTGCTTGAGGAAGGAAATCCCCATGCCACCCGGCAGGAAGAAGAAGACGCTGTCCGCATCAGACGCCCGGATCTGCGCCAACTCAGCGGCATAGTCGGTCTGGCCCAGCTGGGTATAGACCTCATCCGTGATCTCACCTTCAAAGAACCGCTTGTAGCCGGTCAGCGCGTCCTGCCCCGCCGGATAGTTCGGGGCCAGAATGAAGCTGTTCCCAAATCCTGCCGTGTTGGCATAAGCGCCCGCTGCCTCGTGCAGATTGTCGTTCTGCCAGGCGACATTGAAGTAGTTCGGGTGGCAGCCCTGCCCCGCCAGCGCCGAGGGGCCCGCATTGGGCGAGAGGTAGAACTTGCCCTGCGCCGTCACCGAGGGCACCACCGCCATGGCGAGGTTCGACCAGATGATGCCCGTCAGCACGTCGACCTTCTCGGACTGGATCATCTTGTCGGCCAGTTGCACCGCGATGTCGGGCTTGCGCTGATCGTCTTCGATCACAACCTCGATGTCGTCGCGGCCCGATTGCTTGACCGCCAGCATGAAGCCATCGCGCACATCGATGCCAAGCCCGGCCCCGCCGCCGGACAGTGTGGTGATCATCCCGACCTTGACCTCGGCCATGGCCGCGCCCGCCAAGAGCGTCGCCATCACCGTCGCAGAGATAAGTGATTTCATGGTGTTCTCCCTTTTATACTCTTACTTATGAGACCTATTCTGCATTTCCCGGAACCTCAAACCCTGATCGCATTGGCATCCCGCGAAGGATTGGTCTTAAGTGCCAACCAGAGAGGGGACTGAAATGAACATCCTGTTCATCATGTATGACCAGCTCAGGTTCGATTACCTGAGTTGCGCCGGGCATCCGCATCTGCACACACCCAATTTCGACCGGGTCGCGGCGATGGGCGTGCGCTTCACCAACGGCTATGTCCAGTCACCCGTCTGTGGCGCAAGCCGGATGAGCTTTTACACCGGGCGCTATGTTTCTTCGCACGGTGCCTCCTGGAACGGGTTTCCCTTGCGTGTCGGCGAACACACGCTGGGCGATCATCTGCGCGCTGCGGGCATGGAGTGCTGGCTGATCGGCAAGACGCATATGAAAGCCGATGCTGCGGGCATGGAGCGTTTGGGCCTCTCACCCGACAGCGCCATCGGAGCGCGACAGGCGGAATGCGGGTTCGATGTCTGGTGCCGCGATGACGGGCTTTGGGCCTACGGTCCGGACGGGTTCTATGATGAGCGGCGCTCGCCCTACAATGAATACTTGAAATCAATCGGTTACGCCTCCGAGAACCCCTGGGCAGACTTCGCGAATGCAGGTGTCGACGAAGACGGAAATCTCGCGTCAGGCTGGATGATGGCCCACGCCGACCGCCCCGCAAACATCGCCGAAGAGCACAGCGAAACCCCATGGCTGACCGGTGAGGCCATCGCCTTCATCGATCAGGCCAAAGCGCCATGGTGCGCGCATGTCAGCTACATCAAACCGCATTGGCCCTATATCGTGCCTGCCCCGTATCACGACATGTATGGGCCGGAGCACATGCTGCCTCCAACGCGGCATCCGGAGGAGCGCGAGCACGCACACCCCGTCTATGACGCCTTCATGCGCGGCAAGATCGCCGCCGCCTTTCAACGTGACGCGATACGCGAAAAGGTCATCCCCGCTTACATGGGTCTGGTAAAGCAGTGCGACGACCAACTCGGACGGCTGCTGGATCACCTTGAGGCGACGGACAGGTTGAAAGACACCATGATCGTGCTGACCTCCGATCATGGCGATTACCTCGGCGATCACTGGATGGGCGAAAAGGACCTGTTCCACGACCCCTCGGTGAAAGTGCCGCTCATCATCTACGACCCGCGAGGCGCAGCCGACGCCACGCGCGGCACCACCTGCGACGCGCTGGTCGAAGCGATCGACCTCGCCCCGACCTTTGTCGAAGCAGCGGGCGGCAAACTGGCGGATCACATCCTTGAAGGCCGCTCGCTGACCCCCTGGCTCCGGGGCGAACAGCCCGACTGGCGCGACTGCGTCATTTCCGAATACGACTACTCCGCGCATCCGGTGGCCTCGGTACTGGGTGTCGCGCCAAAAAACTGCCGCCTCTTCATGATCTTTGACGGACGCTACAAGATGATGCATGCCGAAGGTGGCTTCCGCCCGATGCTGTTCGATCTTCAGACGGACCCGAACGAGGTCCACGATCTCGCCAAAAGCACCACTCATGAAGAGGTCATCACACGCCTTTACACACAGCTCGCACAATGGAGCAGACGGTGTGCCCAGCGCGTCACCATGTCGGATGACGATATCGTAGGCCGCCGTGGTCGCTCCCTCCGACGGGGCATCCTGCCCTTCCTCTATGACGGCAGCGAAGTGCCGGAAGACCTGACCGCCAAGTATCGCGGTCCGGCCCCGACCAGACCCGACCAGACCTAGCGCGCCGCAGATAAAGCCAGTTGCGCGCCGCCTTGCGTCGAAATTGGGTGGCGCATTTTGCGACGAAACCTGAAATCATAAGCCAAGCGCGTTGACGGAGGAGACATGCCACCGCTTGAACTCACATTCGAGATGATGGTTGTTCTCGCTTTGCTTGCCACCACGGTCATCCTGTTCGTGACCGAGGTCTTTCGCATCGATTTCACGGCCATCCTTGTCATGTTGTCGCTTGGGCTTTTGTCGCAAATGCCGGGCCTTGGAAACCTTGCGGACCCCGAGCAACTCTTCGGCGGCTTTGCCTCGAACGCCGTCATCTCGATCATCGCGGTGATGATCATCGGCGCGGGGCTGGACAAGACCGGGCTGATGAGCCGCGTCGCCAGCCTGATCCTGAAATATGGCGGCTCCTCGGAAACCCGCATCATCCCGATTGTCTCTGGCACCGTCGGCGTGATTTCGTCGTTCATGCAAAATGTCGGTGCCGCAGCGCTCTTCCTGCCCGTGATGAGCCGCATCTCGCTCCGCACACAGATCCCGCTCAGCCGGCTCCTGATGCCCATGGGCTTTTGCGCCATTCTCGGCGGCACCATGACGATGGTTGGCTCTTCCCCACTGATCCTGCTGAACGACCTGATCGTGGCCGCCAATTCCGGTCTGCCGGAAGACCAGCACATAAAGACCTTCGACCTCTTCGATGTCACGCCCATCGGAATTGCGCTGGTGGTGTCCGGCATCCTCTACTTCGTCGTTTTCGGCCGTTTCGTGCTTCCCAGAGAAACCCGCGAAACCGGCACACGTGCGAAGTCGGTCAAAGCCTATATGCGCGACCTCTACGGCATCCACACGGATATGTTCGAAGTGGAAATCCCGCTCGGCAGCACGCTTGACCACATCACGATGGTCGATGCGATGCAGCTCTATCACTTCCACATCGTGGCCTCCTATTACGACGGACAAAAGTTCTTCCTGCCGCCCACACAGACCACCACGATCACCGCGCCCTGCCGTCTCGTCATCCTCGGCGAGAAGCGCGAGGTTGATCTGATGGCGGGTGACCACGTCGCCAAGGTCCTGCCGCGCCTCGATGTGTTTGCCGAAGATTACGCCCCCACCGTCGCGGGCATGGCGGAAATCGTGATCCCACCCGGCTCGGACGTCATCGGCAAAAACGCCGTCGAGCTTGAATTTCGCCAAAGGCATGGCTTCTCAATCACTGCCATCCACCGGGGTGGCGAAACGCTCAGCCTGGTGGAAACCGAAGACCATGCACCAACGCGCGTCGGGCTGGAACCGCTCCGCGCCGGGGACACGATGGTCGGTCTCATCCGGTGGGACAGGCTGGCAAAGCTCACACAGGACCGCGACTTCGTGGTCGTCACCCAGGGCTTCCCGCGCGACGAGCTCAGGCCGCAAAAAGTGCTTCATGCGGCCAGCTTCTTCCTGATCGCGCTCTGCCTGATCCTGTTCACCGATATCCGGCTGTCGCTCTGCCTCCTCACAGGCGCCGCGGGCATGATCCTGACCCGTGTCCTCTCGATCGAAGAAGCCTATGAGGCCGTCAGTTGGTCAACGATCTTCCTTCTGGCCAGTCTCATCCCCTTGGGTCAGGCCGTCCAGAACACCGGGACAGCCGAGTGGATTGCGCAACAAATCCTCACCCTGCTCGACGGCGTGCCCGTGTTCGGCCTGCAAATCGGCATAGCCGTTCTGGCGACCGGTTTCACGCTGGTGATGTCGAATGTCGGTGCCACTGTGCTGCTGGTGCCCTTGGCGATCTCAATCGCCCTCGCCTCGGGCGGAGATCCCGCGCTCTTCGCGCTGACCGTCGCAATCGCGACGTCAAACTCCTTCCTGATCCCGACGCATCAGGTGAACGCCCTGATCATGGGACCTGCCGGTTACAAGGTGGCCGACTTCATAAAGAGCGGCGGGATCATGACGATCCTGTTTCTTGTGGTGTCGATGAGTGTGATTGGGCTGTTCTATTGAGCCAAGGGGAGGCCCTAATCGGGTCCCGCGCGTGAACGCATGCAACCGGCGGGCTGGCCTTCAACCGGCTGGCATTTCGACGATCAGGGCATATCACATCCTGATCAAGGCTGCCCGGTCTGTGCTATGGATCGCCTCCAGATAAGTGACACAGATCCAGTCAATGAGCCGCAAGTGCAAGATCGCACTCTGACGACCGCTGGCCATCCCCGAGGCCGCTTTCTGAAATTGGAGCGTCCGGCCTTTCACTTGAGACATCGGGTATCGCTTTTTGCGTATCCCCGAAGGGAGAGGCAGTGAAACGCGATTCAGGATTTAGGCCGGATGCTTTAACCGAATCTTCTGAAAACGGCCCACAGAATAGGGGTGGGAGGACGGTGGCGCTACAGAAATTTTACCTTAACTAATTGTTAGTAAATGAAAAAGTTTCGCATGCGAAACTTTTCCGTCAATCCGCATCGCCGCGTGCAACACCCTCCAGCACCTCCGCAATCTCGTCAGCGCTCAGGCCGTACTCAAGCCGCGCCACCTCTTGCGAGATGTACCCACGCGCCAGATCACGCCGCACGAGGCTCTTGTCGCGCTCCAACGGGTCCCCGTAGCCAGCACCACCCGGGAACGCCATCCGAACGCGCCGTCCATGAGGCACGAATTGCTTGCCTTTCACATGCATGGCCGCGCCGTCATCCCGCGCAATCTCGGTGGCCCCGCCCGACTGCCCGCCACGCCGCCCGCGTGCGGGAAACTGGCCCCGGTCGAACATCGCCTGAAGGTCGAACTCATGCCCCTCCATTGCACCGACCTCCATGTACTGCCCCAGCCCGCCGCGCATACGCCCGGCGCCACCACTATCCGGGCGCAGCTCCTTGCGCCAGATGATCACCGGTCCGGCATGCTCCGTGGCCTCAATCGGCATGGTCATGACACCGGACGGAAACGCCGTCGCATTCAACCCGTCCAACTCGGGCCGCGCCCCTGACCCGCCCGAGTTGAAGGTCAGCACCTCGGCCCGCCCTGCATCCGGCGGTGCGGGTGCATCTGTTCGCGGCCGGAGACTGACCTGAAAGTTGCAAAGACACCCGGCTCCTTCGGCAGGCACCAGACCCGGCACGATCTTGTCGAACGCATCATACACCGCATCCGGCACGAAATGCCCAACGATGTGGCGAAGCGCGACGGGCGCGGGATGGACCGCATTGACAATGGTGTTCTCGGGCGCCGTCACCTCAAACGGTTCCAGCGACGCAGCGTTGTTCGGAATTTCCGGCGCAATTGCGACTTTCAGCGCGTAACAGGCATAGGCCTTGGTGTAGACCAGCGGGCAATTGATGCCCTTTTTGTCGACCCCGGACGTACCGGCGAAATCGGTGACGATCCGGTCCTCTTCAACGCGGATCGAGACCTTCAGCGTGATCGGGCTGTCGAACCCGTCCACCGTCATCGCCCCGCTGGCCTCAGCGCACGGCAGCGCTGCGATCCGCTCCAGCGTCGCCCGGCGCGAATTCTCGAAGATGAAGGCAGCAATCCCGTCAAGATCGTCGAGGCCGAACTCATCCATCATCGCCGTCAACCGCCGATGCCCGATCTCGTTGCAGGTGGCCAGTGCATAAATATCGCCGATCAACTGATCCGGCTCGCGCACATTGCCGCGAATGATCCGCACCAGCGTCTCGTCCACGTCGCCGCGCACCGCAAACTTCATGATCGGGATGTAAAGCCCTTCCTCATAGACCGAATGCGCATCCGCCCCGAACCCGCGCCCGCCGATATCGACCACATGCGCGGTACAGGCAAAGAAGCCGACCAACACGCCATTCCGAAACGACGGCGTGACCATGGTGATGTCATGCAGATGCCCCGTCCCTTCCCACGGGTCGTTGGTGATATAGACATCGCCCTCGAACATGTTCTGCCGCCCGATCCGGCGGATGAAATGCGCCACCGCATCGGCCATCGCGTTCACATGCCCCGGCGTTCCCGTCACCGCCTGCGCCAGCATCCGGCCTTGCGTGTCATAAACACCCGCCGAGAGGTCCCCGGCTTCCCGCACCGAGGTTGAAAACGCGGTGCGCACCAGCGCCTGCGCCTGTTCTTCCACGACCGAAATCAGCCGGTTCCACATGACCTGATAGGCAACGGTTGAACGGGTCATGCGCCCCCTCCCTTGCGCTGAACGTCGATACATCCATCGGGCTGACCGACGGCAGTTCGGCTTGCGGGCACGATGATCGTCGTCTCGGCTTCCGTGATGGCTGCGGGACCGGCGACAGAGACACCCGCCGTCATCCTTTCGCGCGCAAGGAGGCTGGCTTCGACCTGTCGCCCAAGACCCGGGTCAAACAAAGATCGGGTCGCACCATCGTGACCCAAGGCCGCGCCCGCGCCATGAGGCCCCGGATCATGTCCGGGGCGCGTCTGCGCCACAGTCTCAACGGGTTCCGGCGGCGTCGTGGCATTGACCGACCAGACCGTAATCTCCACATCCATGCCCGCCACCGGACGACCGAAGAGCTTGGTGTAATCCTCTTCGAACCGCCGCTGAAACACATCTGCATCCGGCGCCATCGCCTGCGCTTCGCTCAGCGCAATCGGTATCTCCCACCCCTGCCCGGTGTAGCGCATATAGACCTTGAACTCCGACAGGATCGGGCTTTTCGCATCACAGGTCCGTACGAACCCGGTCGCCTCCGCCTTCAACTCAGACAGCAGGTCCTTGATCCGCTCCGCATCAAAATCGCTCAGCTTCATGTAGACGGAGCGGTTCGCCTCGAAACTGAACGGTGCGCGCAGGAACCCGATGGCGGAGCCCACACCAGCCCCCGGCGGCACGAGCAAGCGATCTACGCCCAGCTTCTCGCAAAGCCGACCGGCATGCAGCGGGGCCGCGCCGCCAAAGGCGATCATGGTGTATTCGCTCAAATCCTCTCCATTTTCGACGGCATGCACGCGGGCCGCGTTGGCCATATTCTCATCCACAACCTCGGCCACACCGAAAGCGGTTTCGACCGCGTCCATAGCGAGCGTCTCGCCCACCTGCGCCCGCAGTGCCTGCTTTGACGCGTCGACATGCAACGGGATCGAGCCGCCCGCAAAGTTCTCCGGATCGAGCTTGCCCAGCACCAGATCCGCATCCGTCACCGCAGGCCGCTCCCCGCCCCGACCATAGCAGGCCGGTCCGGGCTCCGATCCAGCGCTTTCCGGCCCCACCCGGATTTGCCGCATCGCGTCAACATGCGCCAGCGACCCGCCGCCAGCGCCGATCTCCACCATGTCGATCACCGGGATCGAAATAGGCATGCCGGAGCCTTTCTTGAACCGATAGGTCCGCGCCACTTCGAACACCCGGCTGGTTTTCGGTGTCTGGTTCTTGATCAGGCAGATCTTCGCGGTCGTCCCACCCATGTCGAAGCTCAACACTTTATCGAGGCCATAGCGCGCCGCGATATGCGCCGCGAACACAGCACCCCCCGCGGGACCGGATTCGACAAGGCGCACCGGGAACTCGGCCGCGTTCTCAAGCGAGATAATCCCGCCACCCGAATGCATCAGGAAGATGCGACACCGCACCCCTTCGTCGTTGAGACGCCCCTCCAACCGACCGAGGTATGAGGCCATCAGCGGCTTGATATAGGCATTGGCCACCACGGTGTTGAAGCGCTCATACTCGCGCATCTGCGGCGAGACTTCGGACGAGATCGAGACCGAGACCTCCGGCAACCGCTCCCGCAACCGGTCGCGGATCATCTGTTCATGCGAGGGGTTGAGGTAGGAATGGATCAGGCCCACCGCCACGCTCTCGAAGCCCGCTTTCGCGATCCGTTCGATCACCGCGTCCAGTTCGGCCAGATCGAGCGGGATCATCTCCTCGCCTTTGACGTTCACCCGTTCCTTCACCGTGAAGCGCCACTGTCGCGGCAAAAGTGGTTCGGGCAGCGTCAGGTTCAGATCGTATTGCTCGAACCGGCTTTCGGTACGCATTTCGATCACGTCCCGAAAGCCCTCGGTCGTGATCAATGCCGTCTTGGCACCGCGCCGTTCAATCAAGGCGTTGGTCGCAAGCGTTGTGCCATGAATGATCTGGTCAATCTCTGACACAGCTATCCCGGCTTTGGCGCAGACCTGATGCATGCCGTCGATGATTGCCGTCTCGGGCGCGGCATAGGTTGTCAGCACTTTGGTGGAGACCTGTTGCTCGGGCGTCTCAAGCACGACATCGGTGAATGTCCCACCGATATCGACGCCAAGGCGGATGGAATTGGCTTTCATGCGACCGGCCCCAAGCTCTTTTGTCTGCGGCCTATCTGATCCGCGAAAGGCTGGAAACGCCAGTCAGAAATCGTGATCCAACAGGGCTTGCGCCAGCGCGCCATTCCGGCAACCTAAGGACACTCGCTTTTCGACCAGCGACAACGCCAGAACGGATTGCCCCATGTCGCACATCTTTGCCCGCCATTGCCACGCCGCGCCCCCGACCGCTGTGGGTGGTGAGGGCTGTTACATCATCGATCAGACCGGAAAACGCTATCTCGATGGCTCGGGCGGTGCGGCTGTCAGTTGCCTCGGCCATGGTGACCCAACCGTGACGGAGGCGATCAAGGCGCAACTCGACACGCTCGCTTTTGCTCATACCGGTTTTTTCACGTCAGAACCGGCGGAGGCGCTGGCCGATCTCTTGATCGCACACGCGCCAGGCGATCTGAACCGCGTCTATCTGGTCTCCGGCGGGTCGGAGGCCACGGAAGCCGCCATCAAACTGGCGCGGCAGTATTGGGTCGAGAGAGGCGAGCCACAACGCGGCCGCCTGATCGCGCGCAAACAGAGCTATCACGGCAACACGATTGGCGCGTTGAGTGCGGGCGGAAACGCATGGCGCCGCCAGCAGTTCGGGCCGCTCCTGCTGGATGTGAGCCATATCGATCCCTGCTACGCCTATCGCCATCGCCGCGATGATGAGAGCCTTGAAGAGTATGGCTTGCGCGCTGCTCAAGCGTTGGAAGACGAGCTTCTGCGTGTTGACCCCGAAACGGTGATGGCGTTTATGGCCGAACCGGTCGTCGGCGCGACCGCAGGCGCCGTGCCGCCCGTCCCGGGGTACTTCAAGCGCATCCGTGAGATCTGCGACAAGTATGGCGTGCTCCTGATCCTGGATGAGGTCATGTGTGGGATGGGGCGAACGGGCCACCTTTTCGCATGCGAAGAGGACGGGATCGCGCCCGACATCGCCTGCATCGCCAAAGGACTGGGTGCGGGCTATCAACCCATCGGCGCCATGCTGTGCACGGACGAGATTTTTGACACTCTCGCCGAAGGCTCCGGGTTCTTTCAGCACGGGCACACCTATCTCGGGCACCCGGCGGCCGCGGCGGCCGGGCACGCGGTTGTCTCGGCCATTCTCGACCGGGGCCTGATCGCGCGGGTGCAAACCCAGGGCGCCGCATTGCAGGAGCGGCTAGAGCAACGCTTCGGCCAGCACCCGCATGTGGGCGACATCCGTGGGCGTGGACTGTTTCGCGGGATCGAACTGGTCGCGGACCGCGAAACCAAAGACCCGTTTGACCCTGCCAAGGGCATCGCGGGCAAGATCAAGAAAGCCGCCTTTAACGAAGGTCTGATTTGTTACCCGATGTCCGGAACAATCGACGGGCGACACGGCGATCATATTCTGCTCGCGCCCCCCTTTATAATCGAGGACGCACAACTTGACGAACTCACCGACAAACTCGAACGCGCGATTGGAGCGGTAATCTGATGAAAGAACTCCAACGCTTCACGATTTTCGCCTGTTGCATCGCGCTGACCTTGTTTTCGGTCTTCGGTCTGATGTGGACCGCGTGGTTCTGGTTCGGCGTCGTCATCTTTGGCGCTCTGTCCCTGATTGGGGTCTATGATGTCATGCAAACCCATCATGCGGTGCTGCGGAACTACCCGGTCATCGGTCACATGCGGTTCCTGTTCGAAGGCATCCGCCCGGAGATTCGCCAATACCTGATCGAAAGCGATCAGGATGAAGAGCCGTTTTCCCGCGACGAACGGTCGATTGTCTATCAGCGTGCCAAGGGTGTGGAAGACAAACGCCCGTTTGGGACCCGGCAACGGGTTTACGACTCGGGGTATGAGTGGCTGACGCACTCAGTCGCGCCAAAGCATATCGAGGATTTCGACTTTCGCGTCACCATCGGCGGCCCGGACTGCAAGGCACCGTATGACGCGTCGCTCTACAACATCTCTGCCATGTCTTTCGGATCGCTTTCAGCCAATGCCATTTCGGCTTTGAACCGGGGGGCAAAAAAGGGCGGGTTTGCCCATGACACCGGCGAAGGCGGGATCAGCCGCTATCACCGGGAAGGTGGCGGTGACATCATTTGGGAACTTGGATCGGGCTATTTCGGGTGCCGCACCGAAGACGGGCGGTTCGATGTGGACAAGTTCCGCGAGCAGGCCAAAGACCCGCAGGTCAAGATGATCGAGGTCAAGCTGAGCCAGGGCGCGAAGCCGGGCCATGGCGGGGTGCTTCCGGCCTCCAAAATCACGCCCGAGATTGCGGAGGCGCGCGGCATTCCGATGGGTGTCGACTGCGTGTCGCCCGCGTCGCATCCCGAGTTCACGACCCCGCTGGAACTGGTGGAGTTCATCAAAACGCTGCGCGACAACGCCAGCGGCAAACCGGTGGGCTTCAAGCTTTGCATCGGTCACCGGCGCGAGTTCATGTGCATCGTAAAGGCGATGCTTGAGACCGACATCGTGCCCGACTTCATCGTCATCGACGGCAAGGAAGGCGGCACTGGTGCGGCTCCGCTGGAGTTTGCCAATCACCTTGGCATGCCGCTGATCGAGGGGCTCACCTTTGCCCATAACACGCTGCGCGGCGCAGGCATTCGCCACCGGTTGAAGCTCGGCGCATCGGGTAAGTTGGTCACATCGTTCGACATTGCCAAGATCATCGCGCTTGGGGCCGATTGGGCCAACTCGGCGCGCGGGTTCATGTTCGCCATTGGTTGCATTCAGGCCCAGGCCTGCCACACCAACCATTGCCCGGTGGGCGTCGCCACGCAGGACCCGTTGCGCCAGCGCGCGCTGGATGTCACGGACAAGGCTGAACGGGTCTACTGCTTTCACCGGAACACGATGAAGGCTCTGGCGGAGATGACAGGCGCCGCAGGCCTGACCCATCCGAGCGGGTTCAAGCCGCACCACCTGATGATGCGCGAAAGCGACCGCGACATGGTCACCGGTGAGGATGTGTACCCCTATATGCCGGAAGGGTTCCTTTTGCGGGAAGATGACGACCGCTTCGGTTACTTGACGCGTTGGACCCGCGCCCGCGCCGAGGGGTTTGAGCCGGTCGATGCGCTCTACCCTTGAGCGGTAAAGAACGGTACCAAGCCAGAAACCAACTAAGGCCAGACCCATGCTCGACCAGATCACCGAACTCGCCACGCTTTTGAAAGACCCATCGCTGCTTGCGACCAAAGCCTATGTCGCGGGCGCGTGGGTGGATGCGGATGACGGCGCTGTCTTCGATGTCACCAACCCCGCGCGGGGCGACGTGATTGCCAGTGTCGCCGATGTTTCGCGCGCGGAAACTGCCCGCGCCATTGCCGCCGCAGACACAGCGCAGAAGGACTGGGCCGCGCGCACGGCGAAGGAACGCGCCAATATCCTGCGCACATGGTACGACCTGATGGTGGAGAACGCCGATGACCTCGGCATCATCCTAACGGCGGAACAGGGCAAGCCGCTGGCTGAGGCGAAGGGCGAAGTGCTCTATGGCGCGTCCTTCATCGAATGGTTCGCCGAGGAGGCCAAGCGCGTCTATGGCGAGACAGTGCCGGGGCATCAGCCGGACAAGCGGATCACGGTGATCAGCCAGCCCATTGGCGTCGCCGCATCGATCACACCGTGGAACTTTCCGAACGCCATGATCACTCGCAAGGCAGGCCCGGCGCTGGCCGCCGGCTGTGCCTTTGTCGCGCGCCCTGCCGCCGAAACGCCGCTGTCGGCCCTGGCCCTTGGCGTGCTGGCCGATCGCGCAGGGCTGCCGAAGGGTGTGCTTTCGATCCTTCCCTCGACCCGGTCTTCCGAGATTGGCAAGGAGTTCTGCGAAAACCCCATCGTCCGGAAGCTCACCTTCACCGGCTCGACGGAAGTCGGGCGCATCCTGCTGCGGCAGGCCGCCGATCAAGTGATGAAGTGCTCGATGGAACTGGGCGGCAACGCACCCTTCATCGTCTTCGATGACGCCGACCTGGACGCGGCGGTCGAGGGCGCAATGATCTCCAAGTACCGCAACAACGGCCAGACCTGTGTCTGTGCCAACCGTATCTACGTACAGGCGGGTGTCTATGATGCGTTCGCCGAAAAACTCGCCGCTGCGGTGAACAAGATGCAAGTGGGCGACGGTTTGACCGATGGCAGCCAGCTCGGGCCGCTCATCAATCAGGACGCAGTTGATAAGGTGTCCGAGCATATCGCCGATGCGAGGGCGAAAGGCGGCACGGTTCTGACCGGCGGTGCGCCGCACGCGCTTGGCGGCACGTTCTTTGAGCCGACAATCATCACCGGTGCGACGCAGGACATGGCCTTTGCGCAGGAAGAAACCTTTGGCCCGCTCGCCCCGCTCTTCAAGTTTGAGACTGAAGAGGAGGTGATTGCCCGCGCGAATGACACGATCTTCGGGTTGGCCTGTTACTTCTATGCCAAAGATATCAGCCGGATAACCCGCGTGTCCGAGGCGCTGGAATACGGCATGGTCGGCATCAACACCGGGCTGATTTCGACCGAGGTGGCGCCTTTCGGCGGAGTCAAGCAGTCCGGCCTCGGGCGCGAAGGCAGCCGGCACGGCATGGATGAGTTTCTGGAACTCAAGTATCTCTGCCTGTCGGTAGATGTCTGAGGGGCGCTGGAAAACGATCTGACGGGTGCTTGTGTCGCGGATAGCACACGCGAAGCTGCCGGGTTGATATCCTCAGAGAGCTTGGAAAACACATTGAGAATGTTGCGACTAAAGCAGAAATCGTTAAACCTGAATCAAAAGCCGCTGCCTTTCAGTCAGCAAAATACTGATTTCGAACGCGGATTTTGATACGCCGTGTGGTAGTTTAGAACGATTTCGCTCTTAAGCGACGTTCACTGTCGCTTAACCGCCCTCGTGTTAAGCGCGATATCAGGGGGTACCGGGGCGTTAACCTTGATATTCGGTTAACTCGGCGACCTTTACCTCAACCAACGTGCCCACAGACTTCAAGCAGCAGACCTAAGACCAAGGATCTGTCGCGCCTGTTGCCAGGTCGCCACCGGACGCTCGTGTTTGTCGCAGAGCTCGACCGCGCGCCTCACCAGTGCGGCGTTCGAAGGCGCGAGGGTCTCGCGATCCAGCCGCACGTTGTCCTCAAGCCCGGTGCGGGCATGCCCGCCCGCCGCGATGGCCCAGTCATTGACCACGATCTGGTTGCGCCCGATCCCAGCAGCACACCAAGGCGCATCCGGCCCGAACAGACGGTGAACCGTCTTGACGTAGAAGTCGAAAACCTCTCGATCCACCGGCATCGCGTTCTGCACGCCCATGACGAACTGGACGTAAGGTGTTCCCTCCAATTCACCGGCGTCGGCCATTTCCTTGCTGCGGAAAATATGACTGAGATCAAACGCTTCGATCTCGGGCTTCACATCGTGCTTCTTCATTTCCGAGGCAAGCCACGCGACCAAATCGGGTGGGTTCTCGTAAACCCGGGTCGGGAAGTTGTTGGAGCCCACGGCAAGCGAGGCCATGTCTGGCTTCAAGGGCAACATGCCGCCGCGCTCCTGCCCAGCGCCGGAGCGTCCGCCGGTTGAAAGCTGGATGATCATGCCGGGGCAGTGCTTTTTGATCGCCTCGGTCAGGTCCGCAAATTTCTCCGGATCGCTGGTGGGCGTTTCATCGGCGTTCCGCACATGCGCGTGCATGATGCTGGCCCCGGCCTCGAACGCCTCATGCGTGCTTTCCACTTGCTCGGAAATGGAGATGGGCACGGCCGGGTTGTCGGCCTTGGTCGGCACCGAGCCGGTGATGGCAACGCAGATGATGCAGGGGGTCGTCATGTCGTGGGTTCCGTTGATGTCTGTCACTAGCATGGTCAATCCCGAGGCGAAGGTCCACGGGGCGCGTGCATCGGTTTTTCAATCCGTTCGGCTCTGATACACGCAGGGCTGAGGGATCGGACGAGACAGAGACGACATGAGCAACCATCTGATCGACGCGTTGAAAGCTGGCTCGGCCGACCGGGAGGATGCGGTTTTTGCAGAGCTTCCGGATGGCGCCACGCTCAGCTTCGGCGCGTTTTTCGAGGGCGCTGCGCGGTTTGGCGGGGCGTTGCGGGAGGCGGGTGTTGCGCCCGGTGATCGTGTGGCCGTACAGGTCGCGAAGACCATCGAGGCGTTGCAGCTTTACGTCGGCACGGTGATGGCGGGCGCGATCTATCTGCCGCTCAATACCGGGTACACGTCCAACGAGTTGACGCATTTCATCACGGATGCCGGGCCCAGCCTTTTTATCTGCGATTCCGGGTCGGAGGCGGATATCGCGGCACGCGCGCCCTGCCCTGTATGGACGCTGGATGCGGAGGGCGCGGGGACAGCGGCGGAGCGCATGGGCGACGCCACCGCGATTGAGCCGGTTGCGCGCAAGGCGGATAACCTTGCCGCGATCCTTTACACATCCGGCACCACGGGAAGTCCGAAAGGCGCGATGCTGAGCCATGGCAATCTGGCCAGCAACTCGCAAACGCTGGCCGCGCTTTGGCGGTTTACGTCTGACGATGTTCTGATCCATGCGTTGCCGGTGTTTCACACGCATGGGCTGTTCGTGGCCACCAATGTCGCGTTGATGTCGGGGGCGTCGATCCTGTTTCACCCCGGCTTTGATGCGGAGGCCGTTCTAAAAGACATGCCCCGCGCTACGGCCCTGATGGGGGTGCCGACCTTCTACACACGGCTCTTGCAACAGGACGGTCTGGCGGAGGCCGCGCACACTATGCGCCTATTCGTCTCTGGGTCCGCGCCGCTTCTGGCCGAAACGCATGACCGCTGGGCCGCGGTCACGGGCCATCGCATTCTTGAGCGCTACGGGATGACGGAAACCAACATGAACACGTCGAACCCCTATGACGGAGAACGCCGTGCGGGCACGGTTGGTTTTCCGTTGCCCGGTGTGGACCTGCGCCTGACAGACGGTAAGGGTGCCCGGGTGGCATCTGGCGAGCCAGGGATTGTCGAGGTGCGTGGACCGAATGTGTTTCAGGGCTATTGGAACCTGCCCGAGAAAACCGCCGAGGAGCTTTTGCCAGATGGGTTTTTTGTGACGGGAGACATCGGACGCATTGATGAGGACGGGTATCTCCACATCATCGGGCGTGCCAAGGATCTCGTGATTTCAGGTGGTTACAATGTGTACCCGAAGGAAGTCGAGTTGCTGATCGATGCCTGTGAGGGGGTCTCTGAGAGCGCGGTGATTGGCGTGCCGCACCCGGATTTCGGCGAAGCCGTTGTGGCTGTCGTGGTCCCGGACGGGCCGACCACACCGGAGGCCATCATGACGGCCATCGCGCCAGACCTTGCGCGGTACAAGCAGCCGAAATCGGTGATCCTGGTCGAGGGCCTCCCCCGAAATGCGATGGGCAAAGTTCAGAAGAACGTGCTGCGCGACGCATTTGCGGAGCTGTTCGCGCCGTGAGCCGGATCAACCTCGATCAGTTGCAGGCGTTCCTGTTTGTGGTGCGCCTGGGCGGAGTGGGGAAAGCTGCGGCTGGGTTGAACCTGACGCAACCAGCGATCTCCGCGCGGCTTCGCAATCTGGAGCAGACCATCGGGGAGCCGGTGTTTGAACGCGGCGACGGCCAGATGCGGCTGACCAAGCGCGGCGAGTTGCTCTTGAGCTATGCCGAGCAGTTCGAGCATCTGAGCGGGCTTCTGGAACGCGATGTGATCGAGCCGAGCGAGTTGGAGGGGCACCTGCGGCTCGGCGTGTCGGAGACCATTGCGCAATGCTGGCTGTCGGACCTGATCACGCGGCTGCATGGGCTGTTTCCGAATTTGGAGATTGAGCTGAACGTCGATATTTCGATCAACCTGCGGGCCGGACTTTTGAACCGCTCGATTGACTTGGCCATTCTGCTAGGGCCGGTCTCAGACTACACTGTGGAAAACGTCGAGCTGCCGGGATTTGATCTTGCCTGGTACGTGTCAGCCAAGGCGGAAAAGGCAGACGATCCAAAGGATTACCTGAAGCGGCCCGTGTTGACCTATGCCCGCCAGACCCGGCCCTATCGCGAGATGAAGGAACGGCTGTTCGAACTGGTTGGGCCGGATGCGCGGATGTTTCCATCCTCTTCGCTCTCGACCTGTTTTCGGCTGGTGGAAGACGATCTGGGTGTCGCCGCCCTGCCCCGTGCCATCGGTCAGGACCATGTTGCACGCGGCACCATTCGGGAGTTCGACCCCGGTTGGCATCCCCGCCCGTTGATCTTCACGGCGTCCTACATCGCGGAACCCACCAACCATGTTTTGGAGATCGCAGCGACGGAGGCGCAGCGTGCGGCTGAAGCCTTTCATCATAAAAATAGTTGATTGTAATCAGAATAATTATTGAATTTGTTTTTATGGTTGAGCTGCGCCACACTCCCGGTGTTGCCGGGGGTAAAGCGTGTCGGAACACCATCAAAGATTGCGCAAGGCTGCATTGAGCGATGTCCGGGCTGAGATTCGGAGCGGTCGCTATGCGTCCCACACCGCCGGGCTGGGTGAAGGATACCTTCAGACCAATGTGGTGATCTTGCCGGAGGTCTACGCGCTCGACTTCATGCGGTTTTGTCAGCGCAACCCCAAGCCCTGCCCGTTGGTGGGCGTCTCGGACACCGGCAATCCGACGATGGCCACGCTGGGGCGCGACATCGACATCCGGACGGATGTGCCCGCCTACAACGTTTACCGCAACGGGACGCTGGACGAGAGCGTGACGGACATCACGGCGCTCTGGGCTGACGATCTGGTGGCCTTTGCCTTGGGGTGCTCGTTCACGTTCGAGAAGGCGTTGCAGGAGGCGGGAATCCCGCTTTGGCATGTGGAGAACGACACGACTGTGCCAATGTTCCGCACCAATATCGCAACGACACCTGCGGGGGCTTTTGAGGGGCCTATGGTTGTGAGCATGCGGAGCATCGCCCGCGACAAGGCCGCCGAAACCACGGAAATCTCCCGCCGCTTCCCGCTGGCTCACGGCGCCCCTGTCCATGTAGGTGACCCAGCCGCGATTGGCATCACGGATGTCAGCCACCCGCATTGGGGCGACCCGGCACCGGTCGAAGACGGGCAAGTCACCGCCTTCTGGGCCTGTGGCGTGACCCCGCAGGCGGCGATTGAGGCGGCGCAAGTCCCGCTCTGCATCACGCACAAACCCGGTCACATGCTGATCACAGACATTCCCGAGGACGCAGACGTCCCGGTTCTGCAATCCATCTGAACATCAACAAGGAGTTGACCCATGAAAACCATAACCGCCCTGCTCGCCACCACGCTGCTGGCCGCGCCCGCCTTTGCCGAAGACCTGTCGGTTGTCGGAAGCTGGTCCGGCCTGCCGCTGCACAAGGAATATGAAGCGCCGTTCTGGAGCGAAACGCTGCCCGCCGCTTCGGGGGGTGAGATCAACGTCTCGCTGACCACGCATAACCAGATGAACCTTGGCGTGGGCGATGTGTTCCGGCTTTTGGGCGATGGGGTCTATGACGTTGCGATGACCGTGGCGGACTATGCGGTGGCCGACGCGCCGGAACTGGAAGGTCTCGACGTGCCGCTGCTGGCGCTGACAGCGGATGAGGCCAAGGAGATGGTCGATGCGGCCCGCCCAATGGTGTCTGACATCTATGCTGCGCGCTTCAACAGCCATGTCCTCGCCATCGCGCCTTACCCGCCGCAGGTTGTGTTCTGTAACGCGGAGATCACTGGCCTCGACGACCTTGCTGGCAAGAAGGTGCGTGGCTCGGGCCGGATGACGACGCTGTTTCTGGAAGCGCTTGGCGCGGAAGGCGTGAATGTCAGCTTCTCGGAAGTCCCGGGCGCATTGCAGAAAGGCGTGGTTGATTGCGCGATCACCGGTGCGGGCTCGGGCTACAGCGCGGGGTGGTGGGAAGTTTCTACTCACCTGCTGCCGATCCCGCTGGGTGGCTGGGATTCGGTTGTGACGGCCATGAACCTCGACAAGTGGAACAGTCTCAGCGCCGAGACGCAGGAGTTGATCACCGCGCAGGTGGCCAGCGAGTTCGAGGCCCCGGCCTGGGACACGGCACAAGGGGCGCTGGCCAATGACATTGCCTGCCTGACCGGCAATGGCGACTGCACCTCGGGCGACGCGCGGTCGATGACGTTGGTCGAGGTCTCAGACGCGGATTTCGAGAAAGCGCGTGGCGTGCTGGTCGACAAGGTGCTGCCGGACTGGGCCGAACGAGCGGGCGGCGACTGGGGCACGCGCTGGAATGAGAGCGTTGGCGCTGTCGTCGGCGTCACGATCAACTAAAGCGGCTCCGTTCCGTTATTGAAACCGGATGGCCTTTTGCGTTCGACCGAAGGGAGAGGCAGCGAAAGGCCGTTCGATAGGCACGGAATTGCGGAAAGGCTCACGATGGCGGACACGATGCTCTCCACACTCAGACGACTGAACCGGCTGATCGCTTACCTTGTTGGCGTTCTTCTCATGGTTTGCGTGGTCTTCGTGCTGGCGGACATCTTACTCCGCCAGCTTGGGTCCTCCCTCGGGGGCACGGATGAGATCAGCGGTTATGTCATGGCCATTGCAACAGCCTGGGGCATGGGGTTCACGCTGATCGAGTTGGGGCATGTCCGGATCGACATCTTGCGCAGCCGCGCCCCGGCCCTGGGGCGCACCCTTTTCGATCTGGTCGCGATGCTGGCCTTGGCGGGCACGGTGACGCTGATCGCCATTCGCGGCTGGCCGGTGTTGTCGCGGTCGCTGGCCAATTCTTCGCGTGCAAACACGCCGTTGGAGACACCTCTGGCATTGGTGCAGACACCGTGGCTCGCGGGTTGGGTGTGGTTCGCGATCGTCGCCTGGCTGACCTTCATCGCGGCGCTGTTGCTGATCCTGAGACGCGACTTCGCCAAGGCCGACACGGCCATCGGCACCTTCGGCGAGTTGGATGCGCTGAAATGATCTTCTACATCTCCGTCGGTCTGCTTGGTCTGCTCAGCCTCTCCATCCCGGTGGGCATCGTGCTGTTCCTGCTGGGCTTCGGGATTGACACGTTCTTCAGCCCCTTCCCGCTGACCAAGGGGCTGGGCAACCTCGTCTGGTCGACGTCGAACAACGCGACCCTGATCGCCATCCCGTTCTTTGTGCTGCTAGGGGAGATCCTTGTGCGGTCCGGCATCGCTGCGCGCACCTATGCCGCGCTCGACCGGTGGGTGAGCTGGCTGCCCGGAGGATTGATCCACGCGAATGTGGCGACCGCAACGATGTTCTCGGCGACCTCCGGGTCTTCGGTCGCCACCGCTGCTACCGTCGCCACGGTTGCCATGCCGCAGGCGGAGAAGCTGGGCTATGACCCAAAGCTGTTCTCCGGCGCCATTGCGGCGGGCGGCACGCTGGGCATCATGATCCCGCCCTCCATCAACCTGATCGTCTACGGGTTTCTGACCCAAACCTCGATCCCGCGCCTGTTCCTTGCGGGCCTGATCCCCGGCATTGCGCT
>JBCBBB010000006.1:0-47551 GCA_038532095.1 Pseudomonadota bacterium | reverse complement strand
CTGGCCCTGCCCTTTTCTGCGAACGCCGAGACGCGTCTGCTGATGGCTGAGGAGCATGGCTGTGTCTGGTGCGAACGGTGGAACGAAGAGATCTCGGCGATCTACCCGAAGACGGCCGAAGGCAAGGCCGCGCCTCTGGAGCGGTATGACCTTCATAGCGAAACTCCCGAAAATGTGAGCTTCGAACGCCGTGTGCATTTCACACCGACCTTTATACTGGTCAAAGACGGGGTAGAAGTGGGGCGGATCGAAGGCTACCCGGGTGAGGATTTCTTCTGGGGCTTGCTGTCGATGATGCTGGAAGAGGCGGGAATTGCCGTGGAGACGACAGGATGACCGATATGACGGTTGAGACAACGGCGCCGGACACCGGTTCGCGCCTGCCCGTCTTCGACAAGAACATGTGCGCGGAAGACATGGAAAAGATGGTGAAGAACGCGCAAGCAGCGTCGAACTTCCTGAAAGCCATCAGCCATGAAGGCCGGCTGATGATCCTGTGTCATCTGGCCTCTGGCGAAAAGTCGGTCACCGAGTTGGAAGACCTTCTTTCTGCGCGCCAGGCGGCTGTCTCGCAGCAGTTGACCCGGCTTCGCCTTGAGGGGCTCGTCACACCGCGCCGCGAAGGCAAGGCCATCTACTACAGCTTGACAGACGACCGCCCGAAGCAAATCATGGAAGTGGTCTACGACCTGTTCTGCCGGTCGGACGACTGATCGGGTGCGCTCCGCCTCCCGGTCGAAGGGAGGAACGCCATGTTGGAGCTTCTGGGAGAAGCCAACACAGCTGCATTGATCGGGTTGATTGGTGGCATCGCACTTGGTCTGGCGGCGCGCGTTGGACGCTTTTGCACATTGGGCGCCATCGAAGACATATTGTACTCCTCCGATGATCGACGGATGCGGATGTGGGGCCTCGCCATTGGAACCGCGATCATCGGCGCGCATCTTGGCATATCCTCGGGGCTGATCGACCCCTCTGACACGGCCTATCTCGACCGTGCCTGGAACCCTCTCGCCACGGTCATCGGCGGCCTTGTGTTCGGCTATGGAATGGCGCTTTCGGGCAATTGCGGCTACGGCGCGTTGGCGCGCCTTGGGGGTGGTGATCTGCGGTCTTTCGTCATTGTTCTTGTGATGGGGCTTTCGGCCTACGTCGTCATGTCCGGTCCACTTGCTGAAACACGGGTCTGGTTGTTTCCGGTGGAGGAACACCCCGGCACTCCGCAAGGGTTCAGTCAACTGGCCGCAAGCTGGAACATCGGCTATGCCACCACCGGCTTTATCATTGGTGGCGGGCTCATAGCGTTTGCGCTTGCATCGGCCGAAATGCGCAACTCGCCCGGTCATATCTTCTGGGGCGTTGTCGTGGGGTTGGCCGTCGTCTCAGGTTGGCTCGGCACCACCTGGATTGCCGAAACCGGGTTCGGCAATGAGCCCATCGAGACCCATGCCTTCGCCGCTCCGATTGGAGACACGATTTACTACGCGATGACCGCCTCAGGAAACACGTTATCCTTCAGTGTCGGGTCGGTCGTCGGCGTCGTGCTCGGTGCCGTTCTGGGGTCTTATTCCAAGGGCCATTTCCGCTGGGAGGCCTGTGAAGATCCGCGCGAGCTCCGACGCCAATTGCTTGGCGCGGCGCTTATGGGTGCCGGTGCCATCCTGGCCGTCGGCTGCAGCGTCGGACAAGGGCTCTCAGCCTTCTCTGTTCTTGCCTACAGCGCCCCCCTCGCCTTTCTTGCCATATTCATCGGCGCGGCCGTTGGGTTGAAGCAACTGATCACCGGCTTCGTGGCGACGCATTGAACAGCGCAAATGCTGCTCCTTCGCTGATGCTTGGTAGGTCAGACAGGAGGAGCACAGCGACACCCGTCAGGTTGTCTGTGACATTGCCATGGCGCGCCTCTGGGAGACCTCGATGAAGCCCAGTGAAGGGATGGCCACACTGTGCGACCACCTCAAACGCATCCTCGGCCCTGCTCACCTCCGATTGAGCGGACCTTGCGGCGCATAACCGACGCCTTTCTCTTCGCCACCACTGACCGGAGTCTCCGTAAAGCGTGGCGAGAAAGACGCTCGTACGCGGACAGCACCTCTCTTTACGTTCACAACACCTGGTTTTTCTCCAGAATTGGCGAATTCAAGACATACACTGCGGGTGCAATCATGAAACCTGTCAGGTGCCGAATTCGTTATCAACCTCAGCAGTCATGGCTTTTGGGGTCAGCTCAGACGAACTCCACAACGTGTTGAAAGGCATCTGGCAGCGTCTCGCTCTTGGCACTGCCTCAATGGAGGCGCCGAGCCACGATTTTTCGACACTCTGCCCGGGCGCCGTCGCGGGACGTCCCGTCAGCTTGTACCCGACCGAAGCCATGATTATGCTTCAACCCACGCTCCGTAAAGCAACAGGGCGTCAAACCTGTGACTTGCAAGATCAGGCTGCGCATAGCCAAACCCTACGCCTCCGTTCTCTAGATTGCCTTACTTGCCCATCGGCGTTGGACGCCTGCTGACGCGGCACGCCCGTTCATGCACGTCATCCAGCACGCTGCTTTTCAATGGACTGTTGAAGACACGCCGCCCGCACTTCTGCCGCGTTATAGTTGGTCAGAAACCTTTTGAGATCTGGCGCCGACATAGGTTTCGCAAAGTAGAAACCCTGAAGAGTGTCATACCCGAACTCGGACAACAATTTGGCATGGGCTGCCGTTTCGACGCCTTCCGCCGTCAGCTTTATGTCAAGCGCACGCGCAATCTCAACAATCGCGCGGATCATCTTTCTGGCCGAAAGGGAGTCAACAATCGGGAAAATCAAACGTTGGTCCACCTTCATGCAGTCAGGCGCAAGTTTTGTCAGACCGATGATCGACGCATGACCCGATCCAAAGTCATCGACTTCAATTCCAAACCCGATCTCGCGCAAAAGATCGACCCGGTTTTGGAACAAGTCGGATTGCTCCTCGACCAGTACGGATTCCAGGACTTCAAAACAGACCTGGGTTTCTTGAAGTGACAATTGGTGCACGATCTCTGGCAGCGTAGGTTGTTCCAGACGGCTGGCAACGACATTAAAACTGACCTTCGGAACGTGAAATCCACTCTGGTTCAATTCGTGCACCGCTTCTAACCCACACTCCAGGATCGAGGCGTCCAGGTCCCCCGACACAGAAAGATGCTCTGCAATTGAAAGAAACTCCTTTGGCGCCAGAACTCCGCGCGTTGGGTGGAGCCAACGCGCCAGCACCTCCAACCCGCTGAATTCGAATGTCTTTGCGTCGAACTGCGGATGGAAGAAAGGCTGAAACTCACCATTTAAGATGCCGACTTCAATCTCTTTGGCGATATTGCGGTTCTTTACGACGCTGTTATGCAGCTCTTCGGTATAGCTAACGACGCAACTGCGGCCCTGTTCCTTTGCCAGATAAAGTGCCGAATCCGCGCCGAGCAACAATTCCCGGTTTGACAGCATCCCGTCGCCTGTGGCTGCAACGCCGAAACTTGCGCCGATCCGACAGGTCTTGTCTTCGAAGACAATTTCTTTCTGGATCTTTCGCAGCAGGCGTTCGGCGAGAGCCAAAGCATGTTCAACCTCGGTTGCGCGTTCCATCAGAATGACAAATTCATCTCCACCAACGCGAGCGGCCAAGTCACCTTTGCGCACATGCGAAACTATTAGGTCGCTGACCACGGTAAGGACGTAATCCCCCGCCGCATGCCCCAGCGTGTCATTCACATTCTTGAAGTGATCAAGGTCGATGCGGACGAGGACGCGCCTGTCGTCGTCGTCTTTCAACCGCTCCAGCGCATCGTCGAGCGCGCGTCGGTTCGGCAGTCCCGTCAGTGGGTCATGGTTCGCCTGGTACTCGATCTGCGCCTTGGCCCGAAGAATGTTGTCCTGCGCCTCGCGCGTCTCGGTCACATCGGTCGCAATCGCGACGAACCCGTAAGGTTGCCCGTGTTCGTCAAGTTGCGGCGCGATGTTGATCGCGTTCCAATAGGGGGTGCCATCCTTCAGGTAGTTGAGAATTTCCGTACGGATCGGCTCGCGCGCCGCGAGTGCATCGGCGATACGCTGGCGGACCACCGGGTCGGTATCTAGTCCCTGAAGAACGTCACCTGGTTTGCGTCCCAAAATCTCTTCACTTGTAAAGCCGGTTATGTGGGTGAATGCGGGGTTCACCCAGGTTGTCAGACCTTCGAGATCCGTTGTTACAATCGCGTCATTGGCACGTTGTGCAATGTCGGCCAATTCGCTGAGCTTTTTTTGGTTCGCACGCAGCGCAAATTGCGACTCCATAAGCGCCCGATGCGGGGCAACAATACTGCGGAGCCCCGCGATGCTCATGACGCAAAACGGCATAGTCAAGAAGAACCCAACCGCAAAAAGGACGCGGTCAACCAGTTCCTTGCCGGCTGTAGCAACAACACCGTTATCTGGATGAAGAACAACAAAGAAATCGCCACCCTCCACAGGGACCGACACCACATCATGGGTGACCTCACGGAGCACGCGATGTTGGAACGGGGTCGCCAGTGTGACGGTCCCGATGGTGGCGATCTGCGCCATAAGGGTTGATGTGTCGACGGCAAACTCCGCGACGAGGACGCCTTCCACAAAGCCGCGATGCCGGATTGGTTGCGCAACGATGAAGGTGTCAGTCAGATCGTATCCCGGACGAAAAGAGAACCGGAATTCTTCTTCCGGATTGCTCAGCACCCCTCTGGCCACATGCGCGGAGGCTATGCGATCGAAACGGGCTTTCACTGTGTCCTCCTCCCCGTAGCGGAGTAGGGCGTGAGCCTCGAAATCAAATATATAAACCTCCAAAAGGTCATCGAGCCCAACAAATCCCTGTAAGCGGTCGCGGGCGCGGTCAAGGTTGGTCTCATCTCCGACGGTAACCTTGACAACGTCGGGGTCAGTCGCCAGCGACAGCGTCTTCAGCCCGATCTCTCGCAGGAGTATGCGCACCGATTGTGCATTCGCTTCCGCATTCTCCTGAATAGTCTGTTTGTGCCATGCGCTCAGAACCGGGCCGCTTCCAACCGAAACCGCGAACGCGGCTGCGCCTACAGCCGTCAGGTAACCGACAAACGTCAGCGCGATGAAACGATAGCGAAAACTGAAGCCCTTTGTGTTGATTTCGCCGCGCGACAGAGCTTTCATTGAACAGGTACAATCCTGTTCTCTTCATCGAACTTTGCCAGGCAAAGACTTTCTTTCCCCAAGGCTTCGTGGCCATCCCGACGGTTTTGCGATAGGTCGGAAAAGGGCGGGTGATAAACCTTCAGAATGCCGTCGACGGGTTGCTCGAGTGCGGCGAGCGCGTCACGCAATGCGGCGCGACGGGCAATTGGCCCGTCCGACCACTGATCCGTCTCAGCAGCCTGCTCCGCCGCCGCGCGAAAGATGCGCCCAAGATCATAGCCGTGGACAAACCCCGCATGGGCGTCAATGTCAGAGAGATTGTGGATCGTCGCGTTTAGTTTTGCGGCTTGCGCAATGGCGCGAGACAGGGCTTTGGAACCCGATCTTTCGATGCTGAGCCCGCAGGTCTGCAAAAAACGCAGCCTCAAGGTTTCGCGCATTTTGTAAGTCACGGTCAGGGGAAATCCCGCACCGACGATCCCCCAATGGGCGAGGACGTCGACCGGCACTGCCAACTCATGCAATGCGGCGAGAACAGTTTCACCCGTATCTACGGTCAGCACGGCAAGCACGCATTGAACCCCACTCTTGGCGACATCCCTTGCCATGTTCCGGGCTGTCGCAGTCCCGGTGTCGGTTGGCACCATAACGGTCAGCGCTGGTGTGCGTTGCTTGGCTGCCAGCGCGGCTGTCATGGTATCAAGGTTGGCCCGCCCCCACCCGGTATCGACCAGGACCAAAGCGATGTCCTGACAGCCTTCAGCCAAGGCCTGGTCAACCAGAAAAGGGCCGGCTTGGCTGTCATCCACCGACAAGCGGAAGATGTAATTCGAGTTGCCATCGGCCATCCGTGTTACTGGCGCCGCGGCGGCCCATCCAAGAAGCAGCGGAACCTGGTTGGCGTTTATGAACGCGCCATAGGTCAGATAGGGCGGCGATTGCTTTCCGCCGAACATGGCAATGGCATTTCGGTCTTCCAGAAAAGTTGCGAAGTTGCGTTTCGACCGCCTTGGGCTTGTGCGGTGATCGAGCCGTCGCACTGAAACCGGTAAACCGGCGATGCGCCCACCTGTGTCCGCGAGGGCTGACTTCAGCCCCAGCTCAATCGCTTCGCCCACGTGGGGTTCCTGAGAAAAATCGGCATCGATGTAGATGTTCATACCGTCCGCCAAGTCTGCTTGAGATGGAAGGCCGGCGAGGGCGAGCAGGAAGAGGGCCGCTATGGAAAGCCGATTGAACATAGGAGTTGCTGACCTCGCAAAGGACAAGAGACACGGCAACTGCTACGGAACGGGGATTAACTTGGCGTTTCCGCCGAACAGGTGGTCCAGAGTTTGAACGTCAGTTTTGGTTCAAATTTTACTGCGCTCATTTGGCCTAGATATGTCTCTACCCGCAGACCGATCTGGAGCGCGAGTATGAAACGAGAGCACCGTTCGATCTGCAAACTGTCCGTCAATTACAGGGCGACGCCTCATTGAGGGGGGCCGTGTGGCTTACAGCTTTATGTGATTTCATACGGCCCGATACAGACACCTGCCGTGAGTATATTCTCTGACGGTCCACACTGGGGCAGCGCTTGGGTCGGATATCATGGTAAACGTCGGCAGTATGCCACACCTCGTTTTCAAACGGCGGCATGCGTTGCAGGGCGGTCAAGTTAATGGTCGGAGCGGTCAACAGCCGGGAGTGTGCTCAACGAACGTGTTAACCCTCTCGAATGCACTCAAAGTCATTAAGGCACATGCCCCGGACGTCCCAAAACGCTTCGCGACCTTTCCTGCGGCTTACCGACGTTCAAGCGCTTCCAAGAACATCCGTGGTCCCGCTTCGCGGCTGCGATCGGAGCCGGCTCGCCGCCAACGAGCGCGGTGAGATTCACCCAAACCTCGCCGGTAGCGACCGCAGGGGCCGTGGTCCAGTCCTTGGTGCCGGCTGCGACATCGATCGCATCGGCAGTGCCGATCATCTCAGCGCTGTCGACGCACTTATCCACTGCTACAGGATGCACAGTGATCTGGGCAGTTGCAGGTGTCGCAATCAAGGTCAGTGACAGAACTGCGAGCTTCATCAGACTGATCCCATGAATTCGCTTGGCACAAGGATCGCCCGCCCGGTTATAGACGCGGCCCGACTGGATGCAGCTCTCCGCGCATGTGTCCACACGAAAGTGATCGGCCACTGTTTTGCCGACCCGCTCGAAGGGGGCGGCGTCGCAAAAACACATTAAACATCTGATTTATAATAAATGATTCGAAAAATATCTCGAAATGCCCCCACAACTATGCATTTCTTTGACTGAAGGATAGCTCGCGACCCATACCGAACCTTTGACGCCCGATGGGAATGCTGCGGCCGCAGCCCGCAAAGCTGCCATTCGTGAGATTGGAAAAGGTCATCGTTCAAATGAGCAGCTATGACTGTTGCTACGTGTCAGGCCGTTTCTTTTGCGATGTATTTTCGCCAATCCGCCAGGCTGGTGATGTCTTCTGCGCTTTGCGTTGCGATCGCCTCGCACAGGAAGCCCTGAACCAGGCTATCGTCCGCAAGTTTCACCGCGCCTATTCCCAACGGTGCAGGGATGGTCTTCATGAAGCCGCCAAACGCATCGACCGGCATGTCCCAAAGCTCAACAGCGATGCGCGCACCTTTGCCGGGTGAGGTGCGGACCAATCCGGGTCGGGCCACGCCGCTACCCGGGAGTGCATAAAAGTTATAGTCTGGTGCGGTTTCATCCGTGCGGACCAGACGTGCACCGCGTTCTGTCATTGTGTGGTTCAACGGCAATCCGGCCATATGCGCGCCGCAGACGGCGATGCGGATGAAATCCGGTAACGCGGCATCTGGCAAAGGTTGGGAGGTCAAGCTCCAACACGTTGAACCGAGTTTACGCGTGCCCAAGGTCTCAACCCGCGCTGCAAGTGCGGCCGCTTGGGCGTCTGCGCCTGCCTCGGCAATGAACGTCACGCTTCCAGGCCGCCCGTCTTCGCGGCCCGGCGTCGGCACTGTTATCGCGCACAGGTTCATCAGATTCACAAAGTTGGTATAGGTTCCGAGCATGTTGTTCGGGCCAAGGGGATCGGCCTCCAAGTCGGCCACGGTCGCAAAGGTTGGGATACTTGGGACGCAAAGTGCATCGCAGGCCGAAAGCGCTGGCGCAACTGAGTTGGCCAGTTCTTTCAGCTTGTAGAAACCCTTAAAGGTGTCGGCAGCGGTCATTCCTTCCGCAGAACCGATGATCTTGCGCGTCACAGGATAGAGTGCGTCTGGCGTTCCAGTGACGATGGCCTCCGTTGCCACATACCGCTCGGCCACCCAGGGTCCGAAATAGAGCAACTCGGCGATCTCATAGAGCGGTTCGAAATCGATCTCGACAATCTGCGCACCCGAAGTTTTCAACGCCTCAATTGTTGCGGCAAACGACCTGGCCTGCGCGGCATCCCCTTCGAACCGAATGCTGTCCTTGGATGGAATTCCGATTTTTGGCGACGCGGGCGGCGCGACAAGTGCGGGGGTGTCAATGCGGCGCGAGTAGCAGTCGCTCGGGTCGTGCGCAGCGGCGACGGCATAGGCGTCATAGGCATCCGCGACCGTGAGTGCGAAAATGGAAATGGTATCGAGCGTCCGGCAGGCGGGAACCACACCTGATGCAGACAGAGCGCCCAAGGAGGGTTTGAGGCCGACGATGTTGTTTAGGGCGGCCGGCACGCGGCCCGAGCCTGCTGTATCCGTTCCCAGTGAAAAACTCGCTATCCCATGTGCGACCGCAACACCCGATCCGCAGGAGGAACCGCCTGGAACGATCGCAGGGTCCAACGCGTTTTTCGGCGCGCCATAGGGCGTTCGCACGCCCACCAATCCGGTTGCAAACTGATCGAGGTTGGTTTTCCCGATCAACAATGCTCCTGCGGCTTGCAGGCGGCGCACCACAAATGCTGTCTCTTCAGGGATGTAGGCAAACTCGGGACAGGCGGCCGTGGTTGGCTTTCCGGCGACGTCGATATTGTCCTTGATGACAAACGGAACCCCCCAAAGTGGCCGGGTCTCGTCATAGGCCCCTAGGGCCGTAGCCTCGGTTAAAAGATCGTCCTTTGGAAAAAGACACAGAAAGATATTTGGGTCGGAGACCTCTTCAATCCGCGCATACACTTGCTCGATAACCCGCTCAGGCTGAATGCCATCAGCGTATGCTTGGCGCAAAGATGCAAAAGTGAGCGGAATTTCATCCAACATGCCTGTTTTCCAATCGATTCATTGAATTCGTCTATCCGGGTTCGATCAACCCAGCGTCCCGCGACACGGGTGTGAAATCAATTGCTATAAAATCACAAAAGTGATGCGCAAGACGCACCGCTCGGGAGGGGGAAATGCGTCACCTGAAAGACTTTGAGTTTATCGAAGGTGTGATCCGCGCCGGCTCGATCCGGAAAGCCTCGGAAGACATGAATATTACCGCGTCCGCGCTCAACCGGCGGATCAACAAGTTCGAGGACGATTTCGGGTATGAGATCTTTGAGCGCTTGCCGCGCGGGGTCAGGTTAAACCCGGCGGGTGAGCTTCTGTTGCAGCATATCCGTGCGCAAAGCTCTGACTTTGCACGCCTGAAATCGCAAGTTGCTGACCTTTCCGGCGTGCGGCGCGGGCATGTTTCTATCGCGTGTTCACAAGCCCTCCTTCCGTATTTTCTTCCGCGCGAGATTTCGCGCTATCGGGACCACCATCCGGGCGTCACGTTTTCCGTGAACGCCCGCGACCGGGTCGCTGCCGAACGCGAGTTGTTAGAGTTCGCCAGCGACATTGCGCTCGTCTTCGAGCCGTTGACGATGGTGGACTTCGAGATTGTTCACGCCAGCGTTCAACCGATCCATATTGTGATGCGCGCAGACCATCCGCTCGCCAAAGATGAAGAAGTGCGCCTGCGCGATGCGTTGCGGTTTCCGCATGTTGCACCCTCCGAGAAATTTGCGGTCAGAATTCTACTGGAGGCCGGGGCAAAGCGGCTTTCTTCCGCCGAGATTGATCCCATCATCGAGTCCGAGAGCTTTGATTTCATGCGCCACTACGGCAATTGGGAAGATGCGCTGTGTTTCCAGTTCCCCATAGGGCTTCACATGGTGCAGGATGGAGGGCTCGTCTCACGCCCGTTGGCAGAGCGTGACGTGGCCCCGGGGAACCTGTTTTTGGGTCAGCTACGGGGACGCACACTTCCCGTCGCGTCCGCGCGTTTCATGCGGGAACTGGCGACGTCGCTGAGTGATTGGGCGCACTGAGGAACCGAAGACAGCTAGTCAATGCGTTCGGCAATCAGTGCGACCGGTCCGCCTCCGTCCGGGCCCTGATGTTCTGCGCCCCCTGATATGAACAGGTCGGTGCGTCCTACCAACCCGCCAAGCGTGCCGCCCACCATGGCCCGCGCATGACGGGTTGAAGAGATGTCGCTGTCGTTGAGCATTGTGTGGCGTGCCCCCCTGATGTGCCCGTTTGTCGAAGCTTCGGCCTTTGCAAACAAAGCCTTCAGAACATGTCCCGACCCGATATGCAGGCGTTCCATGGCTGCGCGAACGGAGGCCGTGTCGATGGCATCCTTCATCACGGCATGATCCACAACCAAGGGGCCGGTCCAGGCGTCGCTCATGCCCAGAACCAGTATCTCATGCCCCATCAACTCCACACCGGCAGATGTGCTGGCGCGACTGGACCAGACATTCATGTCACTCTCGACCAGAGCACGTTCTGCTGTGGCGGCGTCAATCTCATCCAAGGCCAGCGCAATGCCCAACGCAGACGCGCCACGCGAAAGGCCCATGGACTTCAACGTGTCACGCGTCGATGTTGGCTGCTCGGCGGACGGAATTCGGTCGCTGGTCAGCAAGGGGCATTTGATTTGCACGAAATGCACATCCTCCGCCGACGCAATGTCAGCCCTCTTGATGGTGGCGCGCACAACATCCGCGACGCAGTCCACCTGCGCGAAGGTTCCAATCTCGTGCGGTGCGAGGTCCCGCGTCATAGACGCGCCGACCGCCATGGACGGCCCCGTCCCGGTATCTTCCAACACCTCAAACGTTACGAGATGCGGTGCAAGACCACCCTCGGTGCCGCCGGACATGACCATGGTTACGCCATCGCCAACATCCCCCAGACGCTGTTTGAGTGCGGACACGGCAAAAGCGCGGGTAAAGTCGTTGACGCAGCCGTTTCCCTCCGTCTTGCCAAGGACGGCGACAAGGCGCTTTGGGTCCAGCGCACCTGTCTGGATAAGGTGATCCAGCCCTGACACATCGTCTGGTGCCGCCGTGGGAATGACGTGTATGCGGGCGCGCGGCATGTATCAGGTCCGCGTAGGGCGATACTGATCAGAAGGCCCGTGACACCGGACAATGTCCGGCGCGCTGGTGATCTTGCGAGCAGCAGCCATGCCGGCCTGACGCAGTTCCTCGGTGTCCCACCCAACTGGCTTGCCGCCCGACATGCATAGTCGACCGTTGATCACGACGGCGTCCACTTGATCGCGGTTGTAATAGCGGACCAGTTCCCACTCGAAATCGTGGCTGGGCAAGCATTCTGGCGCCATCATGTCCAACACCAGAAAATCGGCTGCCTGTCCGACGGCCAAGGCTCCATGGTCGCCCGCACCACCCGTCGCAGTCGCACCCTGCGATGTGGCCGCGTCGACCCAGGTCCAAGCCGCACCGCAGGAGAAGTCTGCGACCGGCAATGCATGTTCAATCCGCTGGCAGGCTTCAGCTGCCATCAGGTTTTTGAACCCATCCGCCGATGTTGTGTCAGAGCCCATTCCAAAACGCACACCGCGCTGCGCAAACCGCAAGGCGGGTGCAACCGCGTTGCCTTTCCATATGCTGGCGAGGGGGTTGTAGGACGTGGCCGTATCGGTTTCGACAATCAACTCGATCTCGGGCTCGGACACCAGCGTCGTGTGATGCAGCAGGACGTGCGGGCCAAGGACACCGTGCTTGTGCAGCAGTTCGGTCGGCCGCATACCGTGGCGCAGAATGCATTCATGCACCTCGGGGAAATGTTCGTTCGAGTGGATTTGCAGCAGAATGCCTTTTTCCGCGCAGAGCGCAGACAGCTTGGCCAGCGTTTCGGGCGTGTTGCCCATGAAGGAGCTGCAACATACCGACGGCGCAATCATCTCGTGATCGACGCAGTCGTCGATATGAGCAAGGATGACATCTTCGATTTCAGCCCAACTTTTGTTGCCGTGGCCTGTGCCAATCTCGCCGGAAAACTCATCCAACCCGCAGGCCGAGACCAGGCGAATGCCGGTCTCATGCGCCGCGCGGTGGACGCCAGCGTTCTTTTCCAAGCCGTTCAAGCCATAGTTCACGACTTTGGTGAACCCACCCCGCAGCGCTTCCCAAAACGCCCATTTGGCGGAAAGGTAGGACTGTTCTTCGTCCATATCCCGTTCCATCGGGTGCCAGATGCGACGCCAGATTTGAGCGGGCTCTCCCCCGATCAGGGCTTTTCCGAAAATCTGGCCAACATGCGTGTGCGCATCCACGAACCCCGGGACAATGGCGCGTCCCGGCAAAGCGGTGGCGTCTGAAAACTCTGAGGCGGGCCCGACGGCGGTGACCCGTTTGTCGATGAATTGGACAACCCAGTTCCGCTTGACCCCATCCGGAGTGAGGAGAACGTCCGGTGCCAGAGTAGCTTGGTGTGCATCTAAAATGTCGTGGAGATTCATTTTGGTGTCGGACGGCCCCATATGGGCCGTCCGTCCTCTACGTTACTCTAAAGTGATACGCGAAGCATCGACAGCTTCGAGCGGCCCTGTCGCAAGGTAGCCTTTGATCAACTCACGCGACGGCTCAGCTTCGACCATCCCCTTGCCGACAACCCAGTTGGCTTGAACTTCCAGGATGTCGAGCAGTCCGTTTGCGAGGCCAATTTCATATTCGGCTTCTGCGAACTTTGTCTTGATCGTTTCCATCGACAGAAGGCCCTCGGTCGCGGCTTCAAGGGCTTCCATTGCGCCTTCCGGGTTTTCCTTGATGAAGGTTTCCGCCTTGATGAGCGCACGCGTGAACGCCGCCAGTTCGTCGGGACGCTCATTCAACATCTCGGGCGTCGCAGATAAAACGAACCAGGCGATATAAGCGTCGCTCCGATACTCGCGGTAGTCATCGCCCAAGGCTTCCTCGGCCGCTGGGTAAAAGTCGGGGAACATGATGCCGGCGTCGATGTCGCCGCGGGCAAGTGCGGGCACGATGTCAGGTGGGGCGACGTTGATCACTTCGGCATCGACATCGAATTTTTCGATGAGGGCTTCGGTAAAGAACTCGGTGTTCGAGCCCTTGGTTGTGCCGATCTTCTTGCCATTCAGGCTGCTTGGGTCTTCAAACCCGATAGACTCTTTCGAGATCATACGGTTCGCAGTGTAGCGCGAGAGCGTTGTGAATGTCCCAAACGGTTGTTCGCGCAGCGAAGCGATAGAAACCGGGTACTCCGCCATGAACGCCACGTCGAGCTGCCCGCCGATCAGGGCTTCAAGAGCCCGGCGGCCTGAGGTGAACTTTACGGTTTCCAGTTCGAGCCCTTCTTCCTCGAAATAGCCCTCGGACATCGCCACCACGATTGGCAGTGTTTGCAGGTTTGGCGCGGTGCCGATGGTGATCTGGCCTGCGCTGGCAAGCCCAGCGCTGACAACGAGTGCGCCGAGGGCGCCTGTTATGGATTTCAAGTACATCTTTCACTCCTTATTGGTTTCGGTTTTGTCTTCAGTCTTCATGGCGCAGCAGCCCAAGCAGCTGACTGCGTAATGACAGGAACGCCTCGCCCATACGGTCGATAGGACGTGGCCGCTCAAGCAAAACAGGGACTTTCTCGATGATCCGACCCGGCCCGGCGGACATGACGTAGATCACGTCTGCAAGGCGCAGGGCCTCATCGACATCATGGGTGACGAAGAGAACCGTCTTGCGGCGCTTCATCCAAATGCCGGTCAGAAGTTCGTGCATCCTTAGTCGGGTTTGTGCGTCCAACGCGCCAAAGGGTTCGTCCATAAGCAAAACGTCAGGGTCGGCCGCCAGAGTGCGTGCGATGGCCACGCGCTGTTTCATGCCGCCTGACAATTGGCCCGGAAACTTGGTCGCGTGATCCGAGAGACCCACTTCGCCCAGAGCGGCCATGGCACGTTCGCGGCGTTCTGTCTTCGACAAGCCGAAACGCTTGAGTGCAAATTCGACATTTCCACGTGCGGTGAACCATGGGAACAGCGCGAAGTTCTGGAAGATAACACCCACGCTTGGATGCGGTGCGGTCACCTGCCGACCATCCACCTGCACGCTGCCTTCCGTTGGCGGAGTGAACCCCGCAACGGCGTTCAGCAGGGTCGATTTTCCGCAACCTGATGGTCCGATCAGTGCCGTGAACGTGCCTGGTTCCAGGTTCAGATCAGTGGGGGCGAGTGCGATTGTCTGGGCGTCGCCCTTGCCGAAGACAACGCTCAGACCTGCAATGCGGACACGGCCAGCATTGGTTTGCGGAAGCGTTTCAGCCTCACGGTCTTCGTTGATTTCAGCAGGCAGCATCGCGTGGCAATCCCAAGGTCCAAACAAACGTTAGACCGAACTTAGCGGTGCACTCTGCTGCTAAATAAACGCCGCAGCGGTGCCTAAATTGCACAGATCAAATGCGTGATGCGCTGTGAGATTAGATTCGCCGCAAGTGCCGTCGAAGCTGCCGTAGAAATGGGCAGTTACTCGACGCAGTCTCGGGACGACAACAAATTGACGGACAAAAATTCTGGCAAACCTGTCGCTTGCTATGGTCGTCGCCAAGCTGGGAGTTGAACCATGAAGGCCCAAAACTTCGATTTTGCAAAACCGCTGTTTTCGATTCTCTTCGTCGTCGCTGTTTGGCAGTTTGCGCATAGCTTCGGCCTGACGAACCGAAACCTGTTCCCGGGACCGTGGGATGTCGCAACAGCGTCGGTTAAGCTTTTCACGGATGGTGTCATGATGAAGGACCTCAAGACTTCGGTGTCGCGGGCTGTGGTCGGTTTTTCTCTCGGCGCCAGCCTTGGCATTCTGGCGGGCATTCTGACGGCCCGCGTCCCTTTGGTGCGGTTGGCTGTCTATCCGTTCTTCAACATCTTGCGCCCAATTCCTGCCATCGCTTTGGTTCCAATCGCCATTGTGTGGTTCGGAATAGGTGAGGAATCGAAGTATTTCGTCATTGCCTACACCGTCTTCCTTGCCGTTTGGCTGGCCACCCATCACGGGATGGAGCATGTGCCCGAGACGTATATCCGCGCGTCTCGGTCGCTTGGCGCACCATGGTGGCGCGAGTTCTTCGAAGTGGTCGTGCCGGCGGCGGCCCCACATATCTTTGCCGGACTTCGGTTCGGCGCGGCTTTGGCGTTTCTCAGCCTCGTGGCCGCTGAACTCACTGGCTCATCTGCGGGCATCGGCTATCGCCTGGAAGAGGCGCGCCAGTATTTTCAGGTCGACCGCATGTTCGTGGGTCTGATCCAACTCGGCCTTCTGGGAGCCGCTTTGGATGCTTTCTTCGTGTTCGCAAGCAAACGGATTGTTCACTGGGAAACGGTTTGAGTCAGTCCGTCCTGTCAACAAAGACGACAGGCTTCGACCACATCAAAAGAACAACGCACCCACCCTCGCTTGCAACGCTGTGCTGGCTTCCGGGTGGGTTGATCACGACATCGCCCGGCCCAAAGGTGCCGCTTTCGTCTGTTTGTGTGCCGTCCAGAACCAGGATCATCTCAACATCGGGATGCATATGAAGTGGTACGGATGCGCCCGGTTGATACCGAAGAACCGCGATGCCCGGCACGTCTTCACGCAGCCAGGCGATTTCGATCCCGTCGCGAAACTGTGCAAACGCTAAGTCTTTCCAGTCACCGCGCAGCAAGCCCGGAACACACACCGTTTCAGTCATGGAGGGCATTCAGGATATCATCTGTTCGGGCCGTCCACCCGACAATCCCGCCCTGTGCCGTAATCATCTGAAGCGTCGCCGATTTAAACTCGGGGAAGTAACTTTCCGTAGCATCGCTGGCCAACAGACACTCAAAGCCGCGGTCGTTCGCTTCGCGCATGGTTGTTTGTACGCAAACCTCGGTTGTGACACCGGCTAGGATCAGGTGCTGCATGCCGCTTTGGGTGAGCATGGCTTCGAAATCCGTCCGAAAAAACGCACCTTTTCCGGGCTTGTTCAGGACGGTTTCGCCCGCATCGGGTGCGAGCTCCGGGATGATCTCGGCCCCCGGTTCACCGGCCACCAGAATGCGCCCCATAGGCCCCGGATCGCCAATCCTGAGCTGTGGCGTCCCACGATCCCGCTTGGCGGCCGGAAGGTCCGAAAGGTCAGGCATGTGGCATTCGCGTGTGTGATAAACCGGCAAGCCAGCCTGTCGAAACCCCGCTAGCAACCGAGCCACTACAGGCACGATTGCGCTCAGCCTCGACACATCATTTCCAAGGGTTTCACCAAATCCGCCGGGCTCGATAAAGTCGCGCTGCATATCAATCACAACCAGCGCGAGGGTCTCGCGGTGGCATGCAAAGGGAAATGGCTCAGCGTCGATCTGCATCGCTTCGACGGACAGTCACGCCGCCAGACCCCATCAGCCAAGCCCTTCGATCAAAGTCTTGCTGTCGGCGACCGCGCCAAACACGCCGCCCTGCATGGTGACCATCTTAATGGCTGCGTCGTGGTTGCCCTTGTCCGTCGCACCGCAGCAGTCTTCGAGCACAACACACTCGAACCCGCGATCATTCGCTTCACGCATCGTGGTCGAGACACAGACGTCTGTCGTGATCCCGCAGATCACAAGGTTTTCGATCCCGCGCATCCGCAGAACCATTTCAAGGTCGGTTGCGCAAAAGCTCCCTTTCCCCGGTTTGTCGATAATCGTCTCGCCGTCTTTCGGATAGAGCTCTTCGATAATGTCCCACCCGGGTTCCCCGCGCACCAATATCTTCCCGCAAGGCCCCGGATCGCCGATGCCCGCGCCAATTTGTTGACTGCGCCAGCGCTTGTTTGCAGGCAAGTCGCTCAGGTCCGGGCGATGGCCTTCGCGGGTATGCAGGATGTGATAGCCTTTCTCACGCATGGCACTCAGCACGGCTTTGATAGGTTCAATCGGCGCGCGCGTTAAAGACAGGTCATACCCCATGGCATCGACATATCCGCCCTTGCCGCAGAAATCCGTTTGCATATCGATGATGATCAGCGCCGTGTTTTCCGGGCGCAGGTCGCCGTTGTAGGGCCATTTGTACGGGGTACTGTCGATGGTCTTCTTGGTCATAGAGCCTCAATTCACTCTGCGAGACTATGGTCGCACGGGTCTGTTCACCTCACTCAAAGTAAGAGACAGTGTGCTCTCTGACGTCTGCTTTTTTCCTGTCAGACTTGTGTAACGCGTGCACCGGTCACGCCTCGCATTGTTCGCAGAGGGAGCGACAGATTTGATGCTTTGAAATGAATTCCGTAGCAGCGATCGACAGATTTGGGCGGACCGCTTGCTTCCAAGTATCGGCTTTTGGCGCCTTGCCGATATTGGCGCAAAGTACAGCATCCGCCATCCCTGCCCCCCACTTCGCACTGGCCCCAAAAGTTTCGCATTCACACTCGCCGAAAAGACAGCGAAATTTGCTTTGAACCAGCGCTCAGCTTGATCACTTTAGTTTCGTCGGCCTTTTCGACGCTCGAAGTTACTAGCTCCATCGAAGTGTAGTTGATCACCTGTCAGATCAAGCCAACTGAACATTTTGACGATACGAGCTTCATTATTCGATGGCGCGACGATACCCCGCAAACGCGCGTTCGCTTTCGGCACATAGAAAAGAGCACCGCGATACGATTGAAGACGTTGCGCTGACGTCATGCATCTTTGATTGCAGTGTGAGCCTTGTGGTCGTGACATTTAGCTTCGACGGACAGGCGCAGTGCAACTGCCTCATCGACTGCTGTGGAGAATGTCAAAGAGCGCGATCCGACCTAACACTCTCCCCGTTACATCGGTCTCTCTTAGTTCTAGCAGCACTTCGTTCGAGAGGATGACCGGGGCAAACCTCGAATTGCGCAGTTTCATTTGCTTGTGAAGCGAGCCCCTGTTTTCATCCAAACCGAACAAGAAACACCCCTGCAAACGTCAGGCAAATGCCTGCTATTCGAAGCATTGAGACCTCGCGTACTGGCAAACCGAACGCGCCCAGATGGTCCAGCATGATCGAGCCAAGCAATTGTCCGGCAATCATGCACACGAAAAACAGCGCAACGCCGGTGACGGGTACAATCGCAACGCCCCCTCCGACAACCAGCACGCCGATCAGACCGCCTATGATGATCCACCACGGCAAGCCCCCCATCATCTCCAGTGTCGGTGTTGTGCGCGTGATGAGCATGACGAGAATACTCGCCGCCAGTGTTATGGCGACGGAGAGAGCCGTCGCAGGCCATGGAGAGCCCAGTGCTTTGGCAGCGACTGAATTGATGGCAGGCTGACAGGCAAACGCCATGCCTATGAGAACGGCAATCGCCAGATAGATGTTGGTCATTCTGTTCCATCCATTGAGTTTTGGCGCAAAGCGAACGCCGTAACGGTTCGCACCTGCCATACATCAGCTTGGGCGATTTGATCACCCTCAAACATGGCTTCGATGGCCGCGCGGTTCGGTGCGTCCAACAGGAAGAAAGAGCCCGTCATTCTCTCACCATCATCGGATGTCAACGGACCGGAAAGAAGCACGCAGACACCATGCTCTGCCGGTGCCTTATCGAGGTAGGCGCGGTGTGCCGCGAGAGCCACCTTGCGGCGCGGCAAGGCGTCTGGCTTGTCCAGAGCGTGAACGACGAAATGCACGGAATGGCTCCTATTCAAAGACGAGGCTGAGTGCGGGAATGAACGTGAGCAGCAACGTTACGAATGTCATCATCACGACGAAGGGGAACCTGCCTGCGAAGATGTCGTCCAGCGTTGTGTTTCGGTCGGCAATCGTTGCTTTCACCACATAGACTGTCAGTCCGAAGGGTGGCGTCAGCAAGCCGATCTCCACCGCAGTCACGGTGACGATTGGTAAGCAGAGCGGCAGAAGGATCAGCATGATCGAGGTGCTGTCGAGGGTCATGCCTATCAGGATGACCAGCACCAGATAGACCATAGCCAATGACGAGCAGGCCCGCAAAAGCCAGGACGAAAACTCACCCCATGGGCTTGGTCACCACGCTATGCCGGATGAGTGTGACGCGGCCTTCGTTGGCAACGTCCTTAATGTCTTTCAGTGCCTGCACGGCGAAAGCGGCGGCGGTGAGGATGGACCCGCCCAAAAGGCAGGCCTTGATGGGCCAAACCGGTGCTGTGAAGACGCCTTGCGCGCCGAAGAAATCGTTCTCGACCCATGCGTCAACCAACTTGGGCCAAGTGCCTTGCGCAATTAGCGCGAAGTCAAACACGCCCGCAAAGTAAAACATGATCCGCATGATCCCAGCGGCAAAAGGGCGTTCTTCTTCCAGCCAACCGGCAAGAATGTCGCTGCGGGTGATACGTCCGCTCATCAACGCATGGGCGGCCTGCAAGAAGACGATCGCTACAATGGAATTCGCGACGATCTCGGCCACGCCCTGAACCGGTGAATTGAAAACCGAGCGCCCGATGATGTCGGCGCAGATCAACAGCATGAGGCAGAAGATCCAGATGGACGCCGCGCCGTTGACAACTCCGGTCAGCGCAGCGAACGCGCTGACCGTTTGATCGGTGCCGTGCCGAAATCCGCGAGACGTGAACACGGTCACAATCTGTTCCTATTTCGAAGACCAGTCGATGCGCGGGTTCAACCCGGCGGCTTTGACCTTGTCCAGTTAGGCGGCCAGCACCTCGGCGGCGCCGTCATCGGCATTGGCCTCGACCCACTCCCCGGCCAGGTTCGGCAAGCCAGTGGCCCAGGCTTCAACGTCAGAGGCAGGAAGTTCGGTCACCGTTGCGCCGACGTTCGGCAACTCAGCGAGGAACTTCTCTTACCGCGCCATGACCTCTTCGGCATAGGCGACTGTGTACTCTTCCCCCAGTTCGGTCAGTACCTGACGCACGTCATCCGACAGTTCCTCCCACACGTCCTTGTTGATGCCGAGACCCCCGGTCATATGCGCCCCTATTCCGACGAGCGTCACATAAGGCGCGACTTCGTAGTGTTTGTTCGGGAACCCGCCGGTCAGGATCACAACCATGCCATCGGCTACGCCGGTCTGTGCCTGGTTGTCGTACGTCGGCAAGGCACCGTTCAGAGGGACCGCGCCAAGGTGCTTAATCCAGTTTACCGAAGGTCCGAGCGCAAGGATCTTACGACCCTCGAGGTCGGCCAGAGAGTTGACGGGGAAGTTCGTTAACAGGTGATAGGTTTCGACCCCACTTGCCCCGAGGAAGACAACGTTCTGGTCTTCCCACGCTTCCTGCAACACCGGCAACTCATGGTGCAATTCGTTCATGATCTGAAGCGTGTCGACCAGATCGTCGGAGACGAACGGCGTGAAATAGGTCACGGTCTGCAATGGCATCTTTGAACCTTCACAGAGCGTACCGACCCAACCCGCATCCGTCAGGCCGTCCCCCACGGCTTCCAGCGTGTCCTTGCCGCCGTAAAGCGCGCCGCCATTGGCTTCAATCCATTCCACGCGGTCTTCCGACCCCATGGCTGCCAACCGGGTGTTGGTCTCAGCCACGACCAGCGTCGAGAGCTGGCCCACCCACGGAAGAACCGTCGAGTGGTTCGACGCCATGGTCAGGTTATAAGTCTCGGCCTGCGCCATGGACGCAGCAGTGCCGATGGCCAATGCTGCAAGTGACTACCTTATGTTGTTTTTCGTCCAATTCCTCCGGTCAGCTGACCGTGTGTTTGCCGGTCGAGAAATCGACCGACAGGTTCAAGCGCCCCTCGTTCAGAAGCCAAGGACGGACGGTGAAGTCGCGTGCGCCCGACGCATGCATCGGATCACTTTCCGCAATCTCGCGCGCGTGGGCGAGACTGTCGGCACGGATGATCACCATGCCTTCGCCGTTCCACGTGTGTTCGTCGTCGGCCCAATGCGGGCCCGCGCCCACCATGATGCCACGCTGTTCAAGCGAGACCTGGAATTTCAGATGTTCTTCGATGTTCTCCATCACCGGGCCCATCCCATTGGTGGGCTTGGTGAAGACGACATAAAGCTGGAGCTGAAGCATGCCCTTTGAAGCTTCCAGAATGTCGTCCTTCGTGATGTTCGGTCCGGACATCAGTTCTCCTCCCTTAGAGTGTTTCGCAAACCTGTTCGAAGCTCAGACACGGCAGACAACGGAAGTTCTTCGAGGTATCTGCATAGCATAGATTCACCAGGAAATTCGATTTGAGCGACGCGCCATGGAAGAACTCTTCCTCCACTTTCTTGTTGTCAAAGCCCGACATGGCACCCACGTCAAGGCCGACCGTGCGCGCCGCCCAAATGAAGTATGCCACCTTGCAATGTGTCATTGCGAAACGCGTTCACCTGCGCTGCCGTCGCGTTGTTCTTGAAGATCTCCTAAGCGTTCTTGTTCGGCGGGAAAAGCATCGGCACGTCCTCCCAGAAGTTCTGGTCCTAGGCGAGGACAGTCGTCACAGGCGCTGTACGCATCTTCGGGCGGTTCGCCTCGAACAGACGGGGTTCAAGACGATCTTTCGCTTCATCCGAGCGGATGAAAATCACCCGCATCGGCTGCTGGTTCATCGAGGTCTGGGCCATTTTGCGATCTCTTAAAGCACCTTCAGCGTGTCTTCCAAGACATCGCGTCCTGCCAGCCGTAACATGTGCGCGCCTCCGTGAAGAGCTGTTCCAAAGTCGTTGCATCCGCCGTCAGGCCGCGCACCTAAAAGGTGGCCGCGGTTTCGCGAGCCGCCTGATCCAGTGCTTCTGTGGTGTCGCGCGTGTGTATGTCCGTGTTCAAGTCTGAGGGGAGAGGCCGAGCATCGCGCGGGCCTCGCTTGGAGTGGCAACGGCACGGCCCTGCGCCGCGCAAATCTCGGCGGTGCGTTTCACCAGAGCCGCGTTCGAGGGGGCGAGTGTGTCGCGATCAAGCCGGATGTTGTCCTCGAGACCGGTGCGAGCATGGCCACCGGCGGCTATCGACCATTCATTGATCTTGATCTGCTCGCGCCCGATCCCGGCTGCGCACCAGGGCGCACCGGGGAACAGGCGGTTGACCGTATCGACATAGAAGTCGAACACATGGCGGTCAGCGGGCATGGCATTCTTCACGCCCATGACGAATTGCACGTAAGGCGTGTCCGCAATCACCCCCTCTTCATGCATGCGCGCCGCTTGCAAGATGTGGCTCAGATCAAAGGCTTCGACCTCGGGCTTCACACCATTTGTTCGCATTTCATTCGCGAGCCAGGTGATCAGATCGGGCGGGTTTTCGTAGACGCGTGTCGGGAAGTTGTTCGACCCGACCGACAGCGACGCCATGTCCGGCTTCAACGACAACATGCCGCCCCGTTCTTTGCCCGCGCCGGACCGGCCACCGGTCGAGAACTGGATGATCATGCCCGGGCAGTGCTTCTCCAAGCCTTCTTTCAGACGTGCGAACTTTTCCGGATCGCTGGACGGCGTTTGATCATCATTGCGGACATGCGCATGGCAAATCGTGGCCCCGGCCTCAAAGGCCTCCTGCGTGCTTTCAACCTGCTCCGCGACGGTGATCGGCACAGCCGGGTTCATCTCCTTCCTCGGCAAGGACCCGGTGATCGCAACGCATATGATGCAGGGATCGGTCACGGATCAGGTCTTTGGCGCCAGAACGAAGTCGAACTCGACATCCCAGTAATGCGATCCGTCAAACTCCATCTCGGCCAACCTTGCGGGGTCTTCGACCTTTATGAACTCGGCGATCAGGCTTTCCTTCACACCGAATACGGCATCGTTGTCGATATAGATATCGTCCGGGTCGAAGATATGCGTCGTGACCTCATCATATCCATCCTTCGAGATGATGTAGTGCAGGTGCGCCGGGCGATACGGGTGGCGGCCGAGGTCGTCGAGGAGCTTGCCCACCGGCCCATCGGTCGGGATTGAATAGTGTTTGGGCCGTACCGCCTTGAACCAGTAGCTGCCATCCGCCCCCGTTCGGAACACGCCGCGCAGGTTGAAGTCGGGTTGAATGCCCTTTTGCTGAACGTCGTAGAAGCCTTCATCATTGGCTTGCCAAACGTCGATCTTCACGCCTGCCAGCGGATTGCCCTCGACATCGAGGACCCGGCCCCGCACCACCATATCCTCACCCTTGCCGTCCAGGCAGATATTGGTGCCCATCGGATACTCCGGGGTGCCGCCGATGTGGAACGGCCCCAGCACGGTGTTTTCGGACGCCCCCGCGGGACGGCGCGAGTTGATCGCATCCACCAGCATCGACACGCCGAGGACGTCCGAGAGCAGGATGAACTCCTGTCGCCAGTCGTCGCTTTTGTGACCCGTTTCCGTCAGGAACATGATGGCCTTCATCCACTCGTCCTGCGTCGGCTCAATCTCTTTGATCGCGGCGTGCAGGTGCCGGGTGATTGCGTTCATCACTTCGCGCAGGCGGGCATCTTCGGCATTGACGTTCTGACTGGTGACGACGTCCGCCGAGACTTCCTCGGTGAAATAGGCCTTGGGCAATCCTTCCAACATGGGGTTTGCTCCTATCGCGCAAGTATAGTGGTCAAAACACGGGTGAGTTCGGCCTCCGGATCGTCGGCCATCTCGTCACTCCGCCACGCGACGTGATGGTCGGGGCGGACAAGCAGACAACCGGTATCGGAGATCTCGGAAGCCCGCGCCCAGTCGCCCACATGGTCAACGTATTTCTGACGCGGGCCGATGACGTGGCAGTTGAGGGCTAGCCCCATGTCGCCTGCAACCTTCTCAGCAGCGGCACACCAGGCTTCACCACCGATACCGGTCAAGATGGTGAACGCACCTTTGCCGCAGAGATCAAGCGTCGAGACCTGCGCGCCGGTGTTATGGTCAAACACCCAGACATGCGGTAGGCGCGCGCCAGGCCAGGTGGTCGGCTGGTAATGAAGTTCGGCATCCAGCTCAAATGCCGGCTCCATCTGGCCGTCGGTCACGATGGCGCCCGACTTGTAGCGCTGGTTCATCTCGACACCATGCGCGTCGAACTCGTACTTCTTGAACGCAATCGCATCGCGGATGGCAGCCCGCTGCTTCTCAGCCGCCTCACCCGCATCGCAGCGGGCATCCATATTGGCTTTGATGACCTCGTGATCATCACCGCCCGTCATACCGAGCGCCTCAAAGATGGGACCGAACTCACCAATCGACTGGTTGGCGCGCGTGACAATCTGCTTCGCGACCGGGGCGCGTTCCTCGGTGTAGCTGTCCAAAAGCGCTTCACCGGCTTGACCTTTTACAACCGACGCCAACTTCCAAGCCAGGTTAAAGCTGTCCTGAATTGACGTATTCGAACCTAGGCCGTTCGAGGGCGGGTGCCGGTGTGCCGCATCGCCCATGATGAACACACGTCCTTTCTGCATGTTGGTCGCGTAAGCGTCATTCACCGTCCACGTGTTTGCGCTGATAAGTTCGATCTCCAGGTCCGGATCACCGACCAACTGGCGCGCAACGCTGGTGGCGAAGGCTTCATCGACCTCGGGGGCGGGTTCGTTGATGTCGTATCCCCAGACGATCAACCATTCATCCCAGGGCCGGATCATACGCACCAACCCCATGCCAATCCCGCCGACATCTGCGCCGGGCTGCATCACCCAATAGAGAACCGACGGGCGATGGGCGACGTATTTTGACAGATCAGCCTTGAAGAGGATGTTCATCGAGCCGCCAACACCCATCTTGCCTTCGATAGGCGCATCGATGTGCTCGGCCACCAGCGAGTTGCCGCCATCGGCCCCCACCAGATACTTCGAGCGCACTTCGAACTCGCGACCGGACAGACGGTCGCGGAGCGTTGTCGTCACCCCCTCCGCATCCTGCACATGGCTCAGATACTCGGTCGACATCCGCCCCTGCGCGCCGCGCTTGCAGGCTGTTGAGAACAGGATCGGTTCCATGAAGGTCTGCGGCAGGTCATTCATATGGCAAGGCGAGGCCAGTTGGTGCTCGGCCCGGCTGAACGGGTGCTTGCCCCAGCTTTTCATCCGGCCGATTTCTTCGCCCGCGAGGCTCTCGCAGAAGACGTTCTCGCCCATGAGATCCTGCTCAGTCGCGTGCATATAGGCTTCCGCCTCGACCTCGTGGCCCAGGTCCCGCAGCACCTCCATCGTGCGTTGGTTGGTGATATGCGCGCGCGGCGTGTTGGCCAGCCAGCGATAGCGGTTCACGACCATGTTCTCGACGCCATAGCTCGACAAAAGCGCGGATGTCGCCGAACCGGCGGGCCCGGTGCCGATGATCAGAACGTCGGTGGTTATTTCAGCCATGTTTGGCGGTCCTCCCAAGGTCGTGTCTTCAGGTGCCCGGAGCCTCCCCGCTCCAGGCGCTTTGCAAGAGAGCGCGAATGCCGTCGGCGGTGATTTCGCGCGGGTTCCAGTATGGTTTCGAAAGCGCGATCTCCGTCGCGCGATCCAAGTCGTTTTCCGTCAGGCCAAGATCGCGAAGCGCCAACGGTGCGTTCAGCGATTTGGCAAAGTCCCAAAGTGCCGCGCCCGGCGCCCGACCACCGAGCAAGTCACTGATTGGCGCCAGAAGTTCTGGAACGGCCTCAGCGTTGAAGTGGACGGCATGCGGCAACACAATCGCGTGGGTCTCGGCATGCGGCAGATCGAAGGAGCCGCCCAGCGTGTGACAAAGCTTGTGATGGAGCGCCATGCCGACCGCTCCCAAGACCGCTCCGCAGGCATAGGCGCCGCGCTGCGTTTCTTCGCGAGCACGGATATCTTGCGGGTCGGCAAGAACCGTTGGCAAAGCCTCAACGAAGGCACGCAGGCCTTCCTTGGCAAACTCGGTCGTTGCTTCGGTACGATCCCGCGCGTAAAGCGCCTCCGCCGCGTGCGCCATAGCGTTCAATCCGCTGGTCACTGTCATCGCCGGTGGCAGAGTGACGACCAATTCGGGGTCGTAAAGGATGACCTCGGGCAGAACCTTTGCATCAGCAAGCGTAGTCTTCACGCCATTCTCGGTTTGACCGAGGATCGGGGTCGCCTCGCTCCCGGCATAGGTGGTTGGGATCACGATCTGAGGCAGGTCGGTGCGCAGCGCCAAAGCCTTGCCCAAACCGGTGGTCGAGCCCCCACCCAACGCCACGAAACAATCCGCTTCGACCTCGCGCGCGTGACACAACGCATCTTCGGTGACATCAACGGGCGTGTGCATGGTCGCGCGGGTATATATCCCGGCGATATGACCGTTAAGGCCAGCGGCAAGGTCCATTGCCGCATCAGACTGCTGGGGCGTGGACAGCACCAAGGCGCGATGGCACTCGATCTCTTCCAGAACATCCAGAATTCGATGCCGGATACCGGCACCAAACCGCACGATTTGTTCTGAAATTTCCTGATCGACGGCCAGCATTCCCACGCTCTCATCGCTGAGTATCCTCGCAGGTTAACGCTGAAAAATGCGATCTTGATCGAATTCACTCCTCGCTACATAACAAAGAGTTATGAAGATTGATCCGCGCCACCTTGAGATCCTTGCAGCCATTGTTGACCACGGCGGATTGACCGAAGGCGCTTCGGCGCTTGGCAAGTCGCAACCCAGTGTGTCCCGCTCACTTTCGATGCTGGAAGACCGGCTTGGCATCGCACTCTTCGAGCCCAATCGCCGTCCCTTGCAGCCGACCGAGTTCTGCCATCGCCTCGCCGAGGAGGGGCGCAAAATCCGGGCGGCTGGTGCGACCGCGTCAACCGTTGTTCAGCAGTTCAAAGGTGGGCTTCGCGGCGCGGTGCGCGTGGCAGGCTCGCCGTTTTTCATCGACGGGGTGGTGACCCCCATCATCGCGTCGTTCCAGTCCGAATACCCGGACATCCACATCAACCAAAGCTACGGCTACGCCCGCGACGTGATCGAGATGATCACCAACGGCACGCTCGACGTGGGGATCGTCCCAATCCGATCGAGCGAGATACCACCCCACATCGAAGCGCGGCAGATCCTGCCCGGCCGCAACGTGATCGCCTGTCGCATCGGGCATCCCTTGGCGCGCAAGTCCTCGGTCCGGCTCTCCGAGATCGCACAATACCCCTGGATCGCGCCGCCGCCAGACAGCCCGCTCTATCACGACTTGCGGGCAGTTCTCGACGGGATCGGGATGCGAGACTTCAAGGTGAGTTTCTCAGGCGGTTCGCTGGCCTCGGTAACGGCGGTCTTGGCCAGTTCGGACTCGCTCACCGTACTCCCCTATTCGGTCGTCTACATGCTCAGACGTCAGAACGCGCTGTCGGCCCTCTCCATCCGGATCGGCGACCCCGACCGGCATCTCTGCATCCTGGCGGCCAAATCGACGGCAGGCTCTACGGCGAGCGACAAACTGGTGAAGTTCGTCAAAGCCGAGTTCGCGTCGCTCAACGAACTGATGCAGAGACGCGAGCAAAATAGTCTTTGGAGGTCGTGAGCAACGGCTGGGCGTTAGAAACCGACCCGGTCGCCGCCTTTCAGATCCAGAATTTCGCGCGCCTCATCCGGCGTTGCAATGTCAGAGCCGAGGTCTTCGACGATGCGCCGGATCTTCTCGACCTGTTGCGCGTTCGACGTCGCCAACTCGCCGCGCTTGATAAACAGGCTGTCCTCCAGTCCGACCCGCACATTGCCGCCCATCTGGCTCGCGGTCGTCGCCATCGGCATCTGCGCTGCGCCCGCCGCCAGAACGGACCAGCGATAGTTGTCGCCCAATAGCTTGTCGGCGGTCTTCTTCATGAAGACGAGGTTTTCGATATCCGAGCCGATCCCACCCAGAATCCCCATCACGAATTGCAGGAAGACCGGCGGTTTGAAAAGACCGATATCCATGCAGAACTTGAGGTTATAGAGGTGCCCCACATCGTAACATTCATGCTCGAACTTGATGTTGTGCGGCGCAAGGCGTTCGGCTGCTTCCTTGATATCTGCGAAGGTGTTGCGGAAGATGTTGGCCTCGGACCCTTCGATATAGGCCTTCTCCCAATCGTATTTGAAACTCTCGTAGCGTGCCGCCAGCGGGTGAAAGGCGAAGTTCATCGAGCCCATATTGAGTGAGCACATCTCGGGGCTGAACCGCTCCGCCGCGCGCAGCCGCTCCTTGATCAGCATCGTCGGCGCGCCGCCGGTGGTGATGTTGACGACCGCATTGGTCGATTGTTTCACGCGGGCGAGCATGCCGGTGTAGTGCTCGGGCTCAACGGACGGGCGCCCGTCTTCCGGATCGCGGGTGTGTAGGTGCAGGATCGCCGCTCCCGCCTCCGCTGCCTCAATCGCCCCCGTCGCAATTTCGTCATGCGTGACCGGCAAGTGGTCCGACATGGTCGGTGTATGGATCGCACCCGTGACGGCGCAAGTGATGATAACTTTGGGTCTCGAAGCCATGAGATCAGTCTTTCTGCCGAACGCGGTAGGACAATGGGAAAAGTTCAAGATCGTATCGGTCGCGGATCAGGCCCCAGACGCCTTTGGGCGCTTTCAGCATCACGACAATCGCAACAAGACCGAGCACCATCAGGTAGATCGTCCCGTAATCGGCCAGCACTTCGCGGAGAGCGAAGAACAGGAGCGTGCCGATGATCGGGCCTTCAAGCGTGCCGATGCCACCGATGACGACAATGAAGATCACAAAAGCCGTCCAGTCATTCACGCTGAAGGCGGCGTCAGGCGAGATGCGGAGCTTTTGCAGGAAGATCAAACCACCGATGATCGCGGTGAAAGCGGAGGTCACGACATAGACCTCAAGCTTTGTGCGCCAGATGTCGATGCCGAGGCCGGAGGCGGCGACCTCGCTGTCGCGAATGGCGGTCAGGGCGAGGCCGCGGCGCGAGCGCAGGAAGAGGTAGACCGCAAGGAGCACGATGACGGCAGCACCGAGGGCAAGCCAATAGGATGTCGCTTCACGCGCAGCTTTCTTGTCCCCAAGTTCCTTGACGACGGCAACGGGCAACGACGAACCGGAACCTCCACCGAGCGCTTGGATTTGGGCGAATGAGAGGCGGAAAACCTCTGCCACGACCCAGGTGCCGATGGCGAAATATGCGCCTTTGAGGCGGAAGATCAGCGTTGCAATGGGGATGGATATCGCCGCTGCGAGAAGCGCCCCGACAAGGATGGCCACCACCGGATTGAGGCCCGCGAACACCGTCAGCGCGAATAGCATGTAGCCGCCGAAGCCGACATAGGCCTGCTGTCCAACGCTGACCAATCCCGCGTAGCCCGCCATGAGATTCCAGAGGCACGCCAATGACAGGTAAAGATAAATCTCGCCCATCAGCCGCATATCCGCCCTGCCCGCCCACCAAGGTGCGGCGGCCAACACGACAAGGCCCAAGAGCCCCAGCACCATCGCGATGCGCGAAGCGCGGGTGGAGCGGGTGACGGTTGCGGCGCTCAATGGTCCACCCTCGGGAAGAGGCCGTTCGGGCGTATGGCAAGGACGATCAGAAAGGCGATGTGACCGGCGAGGATCTGGAAGCCCGGGTCAATCTTGGCCCCGATGGTCTGCGCGACACCTAGGATGACACCGCCCGCGAGCGTACCCCAGAGATTGCCGAGCCCCCCGATGATCACGGCTTCGAACCCGAAGATCAGGCGACCGCCGCCGATGGCCGGATCAAAGCTGGTGCGCATCCCGAGAAGGATACCGGCGATGGCAACAACCGCGAGGGCCAGCGCCATGGCAAGCCCAAACACATGCGCTTTGTTCAGCCCCATGAGTTGCGCGATGTCCTGATTGTCGCTGACCGCGCGGAAACCGCGGCCGAGGGCCGTGCGATAGAAGATGAACTGAAGCCCCGCGATGACGGCAACCGCGATGAGGAACGTCATCAATGGCAGGACCCCAATGGCAAGCCCACCCATATCGATGCTGGCCACCTCAATGCCTCCACCGTCGAGCTTTCGCGGGTCAGCCGTGTAGGTCTCCAAAAGCGCATTCTGGATGATCACCGAAAGACCGAATGTCACAAGCAAAGGTGGCAGGATATCGTCGCCCAAGGTCTGGTTCAGGATACCTCGTTGCAGGACATATCCCAGTCCAGCCATTACGGGCATCACGATCAGCAACGCGAGGAAAGGATGCACACCCAACATCACCGTCGTCGTAAGCCCCATATAGGCGGCGAGGATGATCAGATCGCCGTGGGCAATGTTCACCAGCCGCATCACGCCGAAGATCAGCGAAAGCCCGGCCGCGAAAAGCGCGTAGAGCCCGCCCAATAGGACACCCTGCACGATGACCCCGGTCCACTCGATCATGCGTCCATCCCAAAGTAAGCGGCGGTGATCTGGTCATGCGTGACATCGCCTGTGGCGCCTTCCAGCGATATCCGCCCCTCTTGCAGGCAGTAGACTCGCGACGACACCTTGAGCGCCTGCGCAATATCCTGTTCGACAATCATCGCCGTCATCCCCTGACCGACAATGCCCGGCAGGGCCTCGTAAATCTGGCGGATGATGACCGGGGCAAGCCCCAGCGAAATCTCATCAAACAGGATCAGCTCCGGGTTGGCCATCAGTGCCCGCCCAATCGCTACCATTTGCTGCTGCCCGCCCGAGAGCGAAGTCGACGCTTGGTGGCGACGCTCCTCGAGGATCGGGAAGAGCTCATACACCGTTTGCAGCGACCAATGGCCCGGACGTCCGACCTTGCCGCCGATCATCAGGTTTTCTTCGACCGAAAGCGACGGGAACAACTGGCGGCCTTCCGGCACCAGTGCAATTCCAAGTTCGGCCACCTGATCCGCCCGAAGCGCGCCTATGGCCTGCCCCCTGTACCGAACGCCCTCAGCGCGGTTTTTCAACAGCCCGGAGATCGAGCGCATCAGCGTCGTTTTACCGGCGCCATTGGCCCCGATGATGGCGATCACCTCGCCTTCGCCAATGGACATGTCCAGACCGTAAAGCGCTTGGAAATCTCCGTAATGGGCATCGAGGCCGGACAGGGTCAACAACGCCTCAGGCATCAGGGTCGACCCCCAGATAAATCTCTTTAACCTCCGGGCTTTCCATGATGGTCTTCGGGTCTCCTTCAGCGATCTTCTTGCCGAAATCGATCACGATGATGCGTTCGACCACAGCCAAGAGCGCGTGGATGACATGCTCAATCCAGACGATCGTCGTACCTCGGGCGTGGATGTTCTGGATCGTCGCAGTCAACGATTGGCACTCGGCCTCGGTCAGTCCGCCAGCGATCTCATCAAGCAAAAGGAGTTTCGGCTTGGCCGAAAGCGCGCGGGTCAGCTCCAGCCGTTTGCGTTCCAGAAGCGTCAAAGTCCCGGCCCGCGCATTCGCTTTCGCCAAAAGCCCGGTGTCCTCCAAAACCGAAAGCGCATGCACCTCCGCCTCGTGGCCGGACAAGCCCGCCCCTTGCGTTGCGCCAACAAGAGCGTTCTCGAAGACTGTCATGCCGCCGAAGGGCTGCGGAATTTGAAACGACCGCGCGATGCCTGCTTTGCACCGCGCCGCCGCCGAGTGTGTGGTGATGTCCGCGCCTGCGAAACCGATCTGACCGGCATTTGCTTTCAGAGTGCCGGTGATCAGATTGAAAAGGCTGGTTTTTCCCGCGCCGTTCGGCCCTAGGATCCCCACCGCCTCGCCCTCCGAGATATCGAAAGACATGGCGTCGGCGACGACAACTGCGCCGAAGGACTTTTGCAGCCCCTGGATAGAGAGAAGTGCGGACATCCTTTCGCTTAGGCGAGCAGGTTCAACTCGCCGCCCACCGGAATCTCCGGCGCCTGCGCATTGTTGGTGATCACCAACTCAACGCCGTTGCCGTTGTCCTGCCACTGGCCCGAAACAAGCGGCGTCTTAGTCACGTTTGGCACGGGTCCTGCGGACCAGTTCACTGTGCCGACGATGGTGTTGATGTTCGTCGCGGCGATCGCGGAAGAGACCGCATCGACATCTTCGAGGTCTTCCGCACGCCCGATCACATCGGCCACCACTTCGAAGAGTGCGTGCTTGAACCCGATGGGCTGGGTCCATGGGCGGCCCGTCGCACCGGAATACCCAGCGGCCAGATCACCGGCCGAGATGCCTGTGAGAGACGAGTTGAACGGGTGGTTCGGAGACCACCAGATCTCGGACGAAAGACCGACGCCCCGGTCGCCGAGTGCCTCGATGGCCGACGGGAACAAAAGCGCCTTGCCGACCGTCGCCACCTTGGGCTGGAAACCCTGCTGTGCGGCCTGGCTCCAAAAAGTGCCGAAGTCTGGCGGGATCATCACGCCGGTTACGATCTCAACGCCTGCGTCTTTGAACGCACTGATATAGTTCGAGAAATCGTCTGTCAGTGGCTGATAGCGCCCCGGATCCGTCAACTCAAACCCTTGTGCGGCCAAGGGCGTGGGCAGGCCCAGCTCGGGATGCCCCCACGCGTTGCCATCGGCATCGTTCGGGAACAATCCACCCACTTTCTTGGCGACACCGCTGCTGTCCCAAAGCCCGGTGAAGTTGGCGATGATATCCTCCAGCCCCCAGAAGAAGTGATAGGTATAGGCGAAACCCTCTGCCGGGTTGCCGCCACGCCCGAAGAAGTAGGGCTGCCAAGGGGCATCGGTGGTGATGCAGGGGATCTCATTTATCTCCGCCTGGTCGGCGACCGGGTTGGTCGTATCCGGCGTCGCGGCGGCGGTGATGATGTCGACCTCATCGTCAAGGATCAGCTCGGCGGCAACTTCGGCAGCGCGGTTCGGGTTGGACTGGCTGTCCTTCTTGATGATCTCAATGTTGTAGGACTTGCCGTTGTTCTGAACCCCGCCCGCGAAATGCGCCCGAAGGCCTTCAAGAATGTAGTCATCCGCCTCGGCAAACCCGGCCAGCGGCCCGGTCGACGGCGTCACAAATCCGACCTTGATCGTGGGCGACTGCGCGTAGGCCCGCGTCGAGGTCAATATGGCCGGGGCCGCAACACCGGCGGCCAACCCGCCCAATACATGGCGTCTTGTTGTGGTTTTCATTGGTTTCCTCCCATCGTCGACTTTGCGTCGTTTGATCTTTTTTCTGATCCAGTCTTAAACATTATATGGCCGACAGTTATACAATTCGCGCCGATCAATATAACATCACGTTATGAGTGTGCGGCTGGCAGAACCTCCTCCAGCTTTCTCAAGTGATCAGCGATCCTCGCTTTCGTTGCTGTCAGATCGCCGTCCGTCCAATCCATGAACCCGGCCCCGGCCGCCATGCCCGTGCGCCCGGCATCGATCATGTCTTGAAGCATCGGCGATGGCGCACCTGTGGTCTCCAAATCGAAGAGCACCTGTCGGTGAATGTCTTGCGTCAGTTCCAGCCCGACCAGATCGGCGTTCTCAAGCGGGCCAAGAACCGCAAGGCGACGCCCGAAGCTTGCTTTCACAACGTCATCCACCGCCTTGGCCGTGCAAATGCCGTTTTCCACAAGACTGATGGCTTCGCGCCAAAGCGCATGTTGCAGCCGATTGCCAATGAAGCCCGGCACGTCTTTCTCGACCATGACGGGTGTTTTCCCGACCTCAGCCAACAGCGCGTGCATCGCGTTCGCACAGGCTGGATCGGTCCACTCGGTTTTGACAATTTCAACCAGGGGGATCATGTGCGGCGGGTTCCACCAATGGGTGCCGAGCGCGCGGTGACACGTTGCGAGACCACTCATGATTTTGGAGATCTGAATGACCGAAGTGTTCGAAGCAAGGATAGCATTTGCTGGCGCGTGCGCCTCAATCTCAGCAAAAAGCGCTTGCTTGAGGTCAAGCTTTTCCGGTGCTGCTTCAAACACATAGTCCGCTGCATTCACGGCATCAGGAACCGCCGGATGCGTTTCGATCCGCCCCACGGCAGCAGTGATCTCGTCCGTCTCCGCACCAAGCAGCGTTAGACTTTCGCGCACACGGGCGGCAAGGCTGCGCCGCATCTCATCTACTGGCTCGACCACCGATACATCGTGGCCGGCCCGCGCAAAGGTGAGCGCGATGCCGTGGCCCATCAGGCCGCCACCGATGATGGCGATCCGGCTCATCCTGCGGTGTACCCGCCGTCGGCGTAAAGGATGTGTCCGGTGTAGAAGTCGCTCGCGCGCGACGCGAGGAACAAGAGTGGTCCAGCTAAATCCTCGGGCTCTCCCAGGCGGCCCTTCGGCACGCGCGCCAGGAACCCTGTGCGTACCGTCTTGGCGTGGTCGTCATCGCCAAACATCCAGGCCGTCAGGGGCGATCGGAACACCGTCGGCGCAATCGCGTTCACGGTGATGCCCGTCGGCCCCAACTCGCAGCCAAGCGCCTTGGTGATCCCGTCGACCGCAGCCTTGGACGCGCAATAGGCCGTGTACCCCGCCGGGTGACCGAGCAAGCCGCGCGCCGAGGACATGAGAACGATCTTGCCACCCTCACCTTGCGCCTTCATCTGGCCCGCTGCCGCGCGCGCCATCAGCCAGGATTGCGTGACGTTTGCATCCATGATGCCCTCGAACGTTTCGGGCTCCATATCGTTGATCAAGGCGACCTTGTTCATGCCGGATGCGACAACGAGGATGTCGAGCCGTCCAAACGCCTCGACCGCCTTTGCGACCAGAGCCTCACAGGCCTCTTCGCTGTCTGGACGGGTGTTGATCTGAACAACGTCGCCTTTGCAGCGCCCGGCCACTTCAGCCATCGCTTCTGCATTGCCAGCGGCCAGCACCAGTTTGCAGCCCGCGCCAGAGAGCGCCTCGGCAGCCACAGCGCCAAACGCGCCAGACGCGCCGGTGATCAGCGCCACATTCCCGGTGACGTCGAACATCTTTAGCGGATCAGAGAGGCTCATGTCGGACGCCCTCCCTCTGGATACGGGATCACCACCAGCATCTTGCAAACGTGGTTCGACTTGTTCTCGATCCGACGCTCCAGTCCGGGCGGCACCGTGCAACTGTCCATGGGCCCAAGAACTTCCGTCTTGCCGTCCCATTCGAGGGTCATCTCGCCCTCAAGAACGACATAGATTTTCTCAAACGGTGTGCTGTCCGGCCCTGCCCCGCCGCCAGGAAGGAACTGGCTGAACCCGACCCACTGGTTTTCCGGACCGCCGTCTTCGAAGCCTTGAAGGCGCAACCCGGTGACGCCCCAGTGGTTTGGGGCCTCGTACACGGTTGCGTCTTCGAACCGCTTGATCAGCATCAAAAGCTCTCGCCCGCTTCGATCCGGTACTGCTGACCCTTGTCGATCATCGCGACGAGCCGGATGATACAGCCATCGCCGCGGTCCCAGTTCCACGGGAAGAAGGCAAAGGTGCAGCGCTTGCCGGTCACGGCATCCAGATCGCCGCCCACATTTTCGATGCCAAGAATGCCGTTCTTGAAAAGGATGTTGTGCACCGGCTCCCACTCCGGGAACGCCTCGTCCCAGGGAATGCCGCCGGACCATTCCTTGTACTCTTCTGCCAGATGGGGATGCAGCGGGCCGTTCCGATGCGGACCGATGGCCGTCGCCAACGGGTGGTCGTTGGCTTGGGTGTCGTGACCGACAACCTTGATGCCCTTTTCGACCATCCACTCGCCAGCCGACGGCACGAGGCCCGGGCAATGGGTGAAATAGTCGCCGTCTTCGTACTGGTGATGCCACCCTGTATTGATGATCAGAACATCGTTCTTGCGGATGGCATGACCGCAGGCCTTTTCCAGATCGTCAGCCGTGATCGGCTCCCACATCTTCTTGGGGATGCTCACGACGAGCCCCGACCCGAAGAAATGCGGAAGCGGCACTTCGTCGATGAACGGCGTGCCTTGCACAACATGGGCCGGGGCATCGATATGAGTGGTCACATGCATGGTCGTCGTGAGGGTCTGGCTGAGAACGCCGGACTTCGCCATGTAGTGCATCCGCTCAATCTGGACGTCGCGGAAGTAGGGCCAGTTCGGGCACTGAAACCCGTAGCGGTGGCTCAAGTTGTAGAACTCGAGCCCCATATCGTTATTGGTGTTTTCCTGAAATTCAATGCCACGAATAGTGATCGGCATGCGTGTTTCCTCCCGTCGCATCGATCTGTTTTGTAATATGGTGCGACTGTATCGTATTTCGGTCAAGTCTTGATTTGCACCGTATTGCGGGTTAATTCATCTGGAAGATCAGCCGACAAATACGCGTTGCGAGATAAGACATGACGACAGCCGAAGCGCAAAAAATATCAAATATTCAAGTTATTTCGCGGGCGGCCAGTATCCTCCGAATCCTTGCGCAAAGCTCGGGTGGAATGAGCCTTGGACAGATTGCGACCCGGGTAAACTTGCCCCGATCTACGGTACAGCGCATTGTCGCGGCCCTGAGCACGGAAGGCTATATTGTCTCGGATGGCGGGAGTGGAGGAATCAGGCTCGGGCCCGAAATTCACAGCTTAGCGCAGGCGGCTGCGGGCGATCTGAAAGAGCGGCTTCGCCCCGTCATGCGGGACATCGCCGCGAAGACGGGTGAGACCGTCGACCTCGCGGTTTTGAAGCGCGGCCGGATGCACTTCATTGATCAGATCGTTGGAACGCATCGTTTGCGCACCGTATCGAGCATCGGTGAAGCCTTCCCTCTGACCACGACCGCAAACGGCAAAGCCGCCCTCGCCTGCCTGGATCAGACCGAGGCTGCGCGACTGGTCTTGGCAGAACTTGAAACGGAAGGCGCCGACAATCGGTTGATGAGCGTGCTCGAGAATGTCGAAAACATCCGCGGAGGCGCGCTCGCCATTGATGAAGATGAGCATACGGACGGCATCTCGGCCATGGGATTTGCACTGCATGATGCAACTGGCGACGTCATTGCCATCTCGGTGCCCGTGCCGAGCAGTCGGTTCGCCCGCGTGCGCGGACAGCTTTCCCAGGTTTTGATGAAAGCGCGGGACAGCCTGCGCTAGCAAGCCGCCCCGCGAAGGTTCAATCAGGCGGCGTCTTTGGTCCGCACCGCTTCCACGATTGCCTGGAATTCCACGTCATTGAGAATATCGCGCTTCTCGATGCCCTTGGCTTTGACTTGCGCCAGCACTTCTCCGGCCTGCTCGTCACTCAACTCACCAAGGTTCAGTTCATCCATCTTATAGGCAACGGACGCCTTGCCGCTTTTCTTACCCAACACAACTTCGCCGGACCGCCCCGTCAGTGCCGGGTGTGTGCCAAACATCACCAGCGGATCGTGCATGACATACTGAATGCCGATGCCGCTTTCGCGGATGAAGTTGCCGTGGCCGAGAACCGGCTTGTTGCGGGCAATCGGAATGTTCGTAAGTTCCGAAAGGAGGTCGCCAAGCTCCGGTAGTTTGTCGAGGCGATAGCCTGTCTCGTAACCATACAGCAGATCAAGCCCCAGCATCAGCTCTTCAAGCGCCGCATTGCCAGTGCGCTCTCCCAAGCCATTGCCGCAGGAATGCACACATTCGGCCCCGGCGGTCACAGCGGCCAGTTCCGTGGCCACGCCCATGCCGAAATCGTTATGCGTGTGAATTTCAATCGGGAGACCGGTCATGCCTTTCACCCAGCGCACCATGTATTTGATCGCTTCGGGTGTGGCGCAGCCCATCGTGTCGACGATGCCAATCGCGTCCGGCGGGCTCTCGGCCATGATCGCGTTGCAAAGGTTTGTCAGATCTTCGGGCCGCGCGCGGGTCGTATCATAGGGGAAGAACACCGCGTGCAGGCCGCATTCCTTGGCGTAATTGATGACATCACGGCTCTTCTTGAAAACGTCTTCCCACGTCCACCCGAACTGGGTCACAAGCTTCGGATAGCCGATGGGCACTTCGATAATGACGCCTTGCGCACCGCATTCCAGCGCCATGTCGATATCGGCCTTCAACGCCCGCGCGAAGGTGTAAACTTTTGAATTCAAACCAAGCTTAGAGATTTCCTTGATCGCCTCGGCATCCATCGGAGACACCGCGGGCATCCCGGCTTCGATCCGGTCCACGCCAATCTCGTTCATCTTGGAGGCAATGCGGATCTTGTCGTCAATCGAGAACACAACACCCGGCGTTTGCTCCCCATCGCGCAAGGTCGCGTCGTGAATTTCCACTTTCGGCGGCAGGTTCAAAGACTCTCGAACCTCGTCCACGAAGTTGTACGGGCTGACCCAATATTTTCCGTCTTCGTAGTGCGAATTGCGCATTGGCCCGCCCTTTCCAGTTTTCTTGCTTCCCTTCGAAAGTTATACCCATTTTTTCGATTTTAACAATAAAAAACCTACTTTTTAAGCGGCGCAAACTCTCCATTCGGGCAAACTGTCAATGCAAGCTTACATTACAGCCTGTGCATCGCGCTACCGTGAGCAGAAAAACGATATTTATTGCTTCTGCAAAGAAATGATGGCAATTTTTCCAAATGGATAAATCCGTTGCCCCACAAACGTCTTCGCAGTCATCGACACAGCGTGCGTATCTTGCCCTTCGCAATGACATCATCTTTGGCCGGATCGCTCCGGGCGAGCGCCTGAAGATCGATGCGCTGAAGGAAACGCTCGACACAGGCGCATCGCCGGTGCGCGAAGCGCTCAGCCTTTTGACGTCGGATCAACTGGTGGACCGGATTGACCAGCGCGGGTTCCGCGTCGCGGCCACAAGTCGCGAACAATTCCAGGAAATCCTCGATCTGCGTTGCCGTTTGGAAGACCTCGCCGTGCGCGAGAGTATCGCGAATGGATCAGCCGGGTGGGAAGAATCCCTCGTGCTCTCGCATCACTACATGGTGCGCGCCCGCCAGAAGAGCCCCGAAGATTTCGAAGAATGTCACAAGGCCTTTCACATGGCTTTGCTGGCAGGGTGCACGTCGCCGATCCTGCTGCGCTTCTGCAATCAGCTTTACGATCTCAATGTGCGCTATCGCTACCTCGCCGGGAAGTCCAAAGGGTACAACCGACGCAATGTCGATGCCGAACATGAAAACATCCTGAACGCCGCAGTGGACCGCGATGTCGAGACTGTTTGCACCCGCCTTCTAGAGCACTATCGGAACACCGGCGCGTTCCTTGCAGAGAAGATGGACTAAGTCAGCGGGACCAGCTTCAGGTCGAAATTTGCGACAAGATACGGTTCGTCAACCGCTCCAGATAAGTCGTACCCGTCCGGGAATGTTTCAGGTGCCTGCTCGACATATTTCATGACGAGGTCCTCACGCACACCGAACACGGTGTCCTGATCGAGGTATGGATCATCGTCCGGGAAAATCTCAGTCACCAAAGGACGATAGCCGTCAGCTGTAATGATGTAATGCAAGTGCGACGGGCGCCACGGATGCCGCCCGGTGGCCCGCAAAATATCCCCCACAGGCCCATCCGTTGGAACTGTGTAGCTGACCGGTTTTACCGTTGTGAACCCATAGGCCCCATCCGCGCCGGTGGTTTGAATGCCATGGAAGGAATAGGTGTCCTGATCCGGATCCTGGCTGGAGTAGAGACCATTCGGCGCCGTCTGCCAGATATCGATCTTCGCGCCTTCGATAGGGTTACCGCTCGGGTCGGTCACTCTGCCCCGCGCCAGCAGAACCTCGCCCTCGTAATCGCGCTTCATGTCATGCCCGAACGGAATGTCCGGCGCGCCGGAGATATGAAACGGCCCCAGCACGCTCGATGATGTGCCCTCTGGCACCGAGTTGATCATGTCCACCAGCGACGACAGGCCTAGCACATCGGACAAAAGAACGAACTCATGCCGCTCCTTGTCGGAAATCTCGCCCGCCCATTCCATGAACTCGATGCCCTTCTGCCATTCCGCGTGGGTCAGGTTCACCTCTTTTGCGAACGCGTGCAGATGCTTGGCCAGGCTGCCCATAACCTCGCGCAAACGCGGGTCGGTGTCGGGGCCGAAGTAACCCATGAAGACGTCGGTGATATTGTCTTTTGTGACGGTCCGCATGGGAAGTCTCCTAATTCAGAATGGCGATACTGAGCGCCGGGAAGCGGATCAGCAGGATCAGCACCAGCAGCATGACAAAGGCAAAGGGCAATGCGCCAAGGAACACATCTTTCAGCTTGATCCGGTCATCATCGAGCGTGGCTTTGATGACGAAGCAACTCAAACCGAGCGGCGGGGTCAGCAACCCGATCTCAGCCGCCACCACGGCGACAATGCCGAACCAGACAAGGCTCAGACCCATACTTTCGATCAGCGGCAGAAAGAGCGGTACGACGATCAGGATAATGGAGGCTGTATCGAGGATGGTGCCGAGAAACAGCATCAGAACGACAAGGATCACCATGATCCAGAAAAAGTCGAGATTGTTCTGCGCCAGGATTTCCTGAAGCTCATTTGGAAGTCCGGCGATCCCCAGCATGCGCGCATACATCGACGCAGCCGTGATGAGAAACAACAGGGCAGCTGTGATATGGCCGGTCTCGATCAGCGTCTCCCACATACTCTGCAATGTGATCTTGCCCCGAAACGCGGCGATGATGATCCCGATGAGGGAGCCTGCCGCACCCGCTTCGACCGGTGTTGTCCATCCGGCATAAAGACCACCCAGGACGACCGCGATCAAGAACAGGATGGGCAGCGTCTTCGACGCAATCTCGCCCCACCCCATCAGGTCCTCTTCCTCGATCAACTCCCCACCAACAAAACCGGGGGTAAATTTGCCCATGAACCAAATGGCCAGGACATAGGCAAACGCAAGCAGTAGGCCCGGAACGACACCGGCAAGGAACATCTCGCCGACGGATTGCTCGGCCACGAAGGAATAGATGATCAGCATTGCCGAGGGCGGAATGATCATGCCCAGAACCGAACTGCCTGCGACGACACCAACCGCGAAGCGCGGATTGTACTTGTGGCGGAGCATCTCGGGCACCGACATCTTCGAGAAAACCGAGGCGGAGGCGATGGATGACCCCGTGACCGCCGCGAAGACGGCATTCGCGCCCACCGTGGCCATCCCGATCCCGCCGGTGATCCGCCGGAACCCCTGGTTCATCACGGCATAGATATCCGCGCCCAGCCCCGCCTTTGAGACCACGAGCCCCATGAACACAAAGAGCGGGATCGTCGCGAAGGTGTACTCCATCGCGCTGTCGCCAATCGCGATCTTGGTCAACGCAAACGCCAGATCGATATTGTCGCGCATCAGCCAAATGGCGATGAAGCTCACCATGCCGAGCGCCACGGCGATGTAGACGCCAGCCCAGATCAGCAGCACGATCGCCACGATTGAAATCAGACCGATTTCGACGGGTGTCATGAAAGGTCGTCTCCGCCGTGCTCTTCTGGATCAGGGGTGAACGTCGGCCCGTGAAGCACATGCAGGATGAAATGTGCTGCGCAAAGGACTGCGCTGAGGAAGATCACGAGTTTGACAGGCCACCACGGTGCTGTGAAAACCCCTGGAATTCCGAAGAAATCCTGGCTTTCCCACATATCGACAAACTCGGGCCAGATCGCGATCGCGATGATCACCATGAATGTCAGGCTAAAGAGGTCGATGGCGCGTGAGAGGAGCTTGCCCGCAGTCGGATTTCGGCGCCCGACCAGACCCAGAAGCCCATCCGAACGGGTCAAACGTCCAACGCGGATCACGTCTGGCAACTGAAGAAACACAATCAGGACCATCGAGAACTGAACGACTTCGACGGCCCCAAGAAATGGCTTGTTGAACAGGCTGCGCGCAATCGCATCGTAGTTCACGATGATGACCAGCCCAAGCACGACAAGCGTGCCAACGGCGTTCGCGGAGATCGCGACGCCGTTGAACAGTTTCGTCACCGCAGAGATCGCGGAGCGGCTCACCTCAGTTGGTCGCCGGAGCGGTCCAGTCGCGGACCGGTGCGTAACCAGCCTCGGCCAGCTTACCAAGATACGCGTTCAGCATATCGGAGCCCGGCTCGCCCTTGCCATCAAGGTTCGCGGCCCATTCGGCAGCAATGTTGGGCATAGCCTCGGCCCAAGCTGCCCGCTCCGCCGGGTCCATCTCAACGATGGTGCCACCATCCGCGACAAAGGCGTCACGGCTCGCCTGCGCGCGGTCCATTGCGATCCCGGCGACGTGGTCACGATAGAGAACGGCAACTTCTTGCAGCACGCCCTTCACCTCGTCCGGCAGACCGTCCCAGTAGTCTTTGTTCACCGTGATGGTCTTGGAGTTCACCGCGCCCAGATCGGCGCGCAGCATGTATGGCGCAACCTCGGCGATCTTGAAGGTCTTGGCCGCTTCCGGCCACAACATCGCTTTGTCGACAAGGCCAGTTTGAAGCATGTTGTAGAAGTCGGTCAGACCACCGCGCACGCCGGCCGCGCCTTCAATGCCTTCGAGATAGCGCAGGTTCATACCGGCCCCGGCCACCTTGGCGCCTTCCATGTCCGAGAGCGCATTGATCGGCTCTTTCGAGAAGACCTGATAGGTATCGAGCACCACGCCGGTCGCCAGGTAGACCTGGTTCTGGGCCGCAAACTCGTTCTGCATGGTCGGGAATTCCTTGGCGATCTCGTCAACCGCCTTGGCCACCGCGCGCGCATCCGCCGCCACGAATGGCGTCACGGCCGAAATCGCCTGGCTCGGCAGTTTCGAGCTGTGGAAGATCGTGGTGACAATGCCGATGTCACCAAGCCCGAGGGAGACGCCTTCCAGCACGCCTTTCGGTTTGACGATGGAGCCGCCATAGCTTTCCTGCCACTCCATCTTGTAGTTGCCGGTTTCGGCCAAACGCTTGTCGACCTCTGGAATGAAGAAATCCGTGAATTCCTTCACCCAAAGCGCGCGTGCCGGGTAGCCGTCTATCACCACGGCCTTGATCGTCTCGGCCGACATGGCCGGAGCGGCCGCGAACCCGAGGGCCAGCGCCATCGCGGTGCGGCGGGTCAGTTTTCCAATCATTGCAGTTCCTCCCGTGTTTGGCGCGCTTACACTTTGCGCCATGTGACTGTCAGGTCCGTCCCCGACTGTTCGTAAAGTTTTGAAATCGGACAGAATTTCTCTGTCTCTTTTGCAACGGCTGCCAATTCCTCTTCGGTCGCGGTTCCGTCCGAGCTCACCACAAGACGGATCGCCTTGAACGGCACGTCCACCTCCTCCATCAGAAGAACGCCGCGACGGTCGAAATCGACCTCCATCTCGAAGCTCAGATGCCCGATATCGACACCCAGTTTATCCGCGCATTTATTGCCGATCACATTGGTGCAGCCGATCAAGGCGGAGTAGGCCGTAGCCGTGGGGGACGGTCCCTCATTCGTCCCGCCACGGGCCATGGGTTCGTCGATGACATGCGTAAGTCCATCGACGTGGGTTTCGCTGCGAGAGTGGCTGGTGCCTTGCCCCGACAATTTGATCGTCATTTCTGTTTTCTGTCGGATCGCCATCGTCAGGCCCTCACGCGAATGAGCAGACGTCGCCAAAGGCGAAGCGCGGCAGTTTCTGGAACAGCGCGCTTTCGTCCGCATAGCCGAGGTTGATTAGGAAGTTCGACTTCAGGGTCGTGCCCGCAAAAAACTCCTCGTCAACAATCTCGTTGGAGAAGCCGGACATTGCACCCACATCCAGCCCAAGGGCGCGGGCCGCGATCATGAAATAGGCGCCTTGCAGGGTGCCGTTTCTGAAGGCGGTCGCCTCGATGTGAGCGGGCTTGCCTTCAAACATCGGACGCCGATCCTCATGCGGAAAGAGGAAGGGCAGATGCGTCCAGAACTCCAGATCATGTGCAAGGATGGCCGTGACCGGGGCGCTCTGCATCTTGGCAACGTTCTTCGGCTTCAAGGATTTCGCCAGCTGCTCCTTCCCCTCCTCCGTCGTCACAAAGACGATCCGCGCCGGGCAGGTGTTCATGCTGGTCGGACCGGCGGCCATGATCTCGTAGATGACTTCGAGCATCTCCCGAGGCACCGGACGGTCGCTCCAGGCATAGTGGCTGCGGGCATCGCGCAGGACCAGATCTATGCTGTCATCGTCAAGCCGCGGCTTGCGTTCGCGGAGATTTCGAACGGTGGCTTGTGCCTGTTCGCGCAGGGCGTCGAGGGCGCTTGTGTCGGTTAGGCTCGCAGATGTCATATTAAGCTGACACCTCTAGGCTCTGTATCGTCATTATCGGATGCACCTCCCATGCGCGCCTTATTGACGTTTTTCTGATTTTTGCCCACGTTTCTTTTCCTTGTCAAATAAAATCGATATTTTTATGGTAGTGCGTATGCTGCCTGCATTTACCGGACATTTCTCAGGGACGATTGCCCTGCCTTGGAAAAAAGTGAGCGTGTTATGATTGCCTCCAGACCCTTGAGCGAGTTGCTCACCACCCTGCTGGACCGACCGACGTTTGGCTGGAAGTCCACCGATAGTCACCGCATCCGCGAAGACTGCGTCAAGCTTCTCGCCGAGCGGGCAGAGATTTCAGGGCTTCAATTGGCCGCCAAGATCTTCGGTGAATACAATGCGCTGAATGACGAAGAGAAACTCGCGTTCTTTGAGTTCCTCAATGAAGACCTCGATATTGACCCCACATCGGTGGCGATCTTGGCGGAAGCCTATCGCGACGCACCAACGCCCGAGAACTATCAAGCTCTTGCCAAGGCTGGAGAACCCGGACGCCAACGCCTGTTCCGCCGCTTGAACGAAGCGCCCGGCGCCACCGCTGGCATCGTCCGGATGCGCCAGGACCTTCGCCAAATGCTAAAAGACCGCCCGCATCTCGCCCGCACGGACCACGATCTGCTGCATCTGCTCCGCAGCTGGTTCAATCGCGGGTTCCTGGTCATGCAACAGGTGAGCTGGGACAGCCCGGCCACGATCCTCGAGAAGATCATCGCCTATGAAGCGGTGCACGAAATCCAGAACTGGGATGATCTGCGCCGCCGCCTGCAACCTGAAGACCGGCGTTGCTTTGCCTTCTTCCATCCGTCGATGCCGACCGAGCCACTGATCTTTGTCGAAGTGGCCTTGACCAAGGGCGTTCCCAACTCGATCCAGACACTCCTCGCCGATACCGGCCACGCTTTGACCGAGACCGAGGCCAATACCGCTGTGTTCTACTCGATCTCAAACTGCCAACCGGGTCTCGCGGGCGTGTCCTTTGGCAACTCACTGATCAAGCAGGTGGCGCGTGACTTGTCGCGCGACCTGCCCAACCTGAAGACCTTCGTGACACTTTCACCAATTCCAGGGTTCATGCGCTGGCTGAAGACAGAGAACGCAGAGGCAGACGAAACCCAGCTTGAGAAACTGGCGGCCAAGTATCTTCTGACTGCGAAGGACGGCAAAGGCCGTCCGCTGGACCCCGTCGCAAGGTTCCACCTGGGCAACGGCGCGCAAGTGCACGCGCTGCACCACGGCGCCGACACCTCCAAGCGAGGCTTGCGCCAATCGGGTGGTGTCATGGTCAACTACCTCTATGACCTGAACAAGATTACCCAACGCGCCACGCAATTCTCGACAAAGAACACAATCGCCGCGTCGTCCGAAGTCAAAACCCTCGTCCGGCGTGCCTGATCTCAAGCGTGGCTAACCGGGAACGGGACACGGTCGACATGTGAAATCTCGGCCCGCGCCAGCGCTTCGATCAACGCGGCACACGCATCGGCGGAGTTGGGGTCGTCCCAGAGGTTCTCGAACTCACCCGGGTCGGTCTCGAGATCATAAAGCTCGCCCCACTGCGTCCCGTCGAAAAGGGACAAGCGCCAACGCGCGGTGCGGATCGTATGCACACGCGGCGGACGCCCGAGACCGGGGTTGGTGGTTTGGTGGTCGTATTGGATGAAGGCCAGATCGCGCCCGCCCTCCAAAAGCGACTGGCCCTGCATGCCAATAGCCGGTTCGATCCGCGCGCGCTCCAGAATGGTGACGCCAATATCATGCGTCTGGCCAATCACATCCGTGGTCGGCGTTTGGTTGCGCCTCGGATCGTTCCAGATGAAAGGCACGCGCGTCACTTCTTCATACGCCGCCGCCCCTTTGAACAGCATCCGGTGATCGCCAAGATGATCACCGTGATCGGTCGTGAAGATCGTCACCGCGTTCTCCGCGCCCGCCACAGAACGCACCCGCCCGACGGCATCGTCAATCATCGAAATCATGCCACAGGTCAGCGCCTGCGCTTCCCGCACTTCGCGCTCGCTGGTTCCAATCGCACCCATGCCTTTCAGGTTCGCGTGCCCATCCTCCCGTTGCTGCAAAATGCCCGCCACATGCGCCGGGGGTTGCCACGCATTGGTCTTGAACGCGGCAGGCATTTCCATGTCGTCCGGGTCATACATGTCCCAGTAGCGGCCCGGTGGGTTGAACGGATGATGCGGGTCGGGAAAGGACACCATTAAGAAGTAAGGCTGATCACCATCGGTATTTGCCTTCAGCCACGCCTCGGCCCGCTCGGCAATGTAAGTCGTTGAATACAGCTCCTCCGGAACCGCCGTCCGGATCGCCTGCGGGCAGATATAGCCGTGCGGAAACTGGTTCTCCGCCCCGATCAGGCGATCAATATCTGGCTCCCGCTCCAACACCCACTCGCGATAGTTCCCGAGGCACCGATCCCCGTGGCGCGTCACAAGCTCCACGTGATCGAACCCGTAAAACGGCAGCGCCGTGTCGAAGCGGTCGCGCCCCGGATGCTCCGCCACATACGTTGCATGATCGTGCCGGATGGCTTCGGACAGCGCCCCCTCCGCGCGGTGATACCCCTCTCGCGTTTCCGGTCGCGCCAACGTGGCTGGCTTTCCGGAAAACGGTTGCAGATGGCTCTTCCCGATCAAAGCGGTTTTGTACCCGGCCTCCCGCAAGAGATCGACGAATGTCACATTGCGCCGATCCAGCGGGATACCATTCGACCGCACGCCATGGCTCGAGGGCATGCGGCAGGTCATGAAGCTCGCGCGGTTGGGCATGCATACCGGGCTGGCGACATAGAACCGGCTCCAGATCGTTCCGCTGTCCGCGATGGCGTCGATATGCGGGGTCTTCAACACCGGATGCCCTGTGCAACCGAGATAGTCGGCCCGGTGCTGGTCCGTGATAAAAAGGATAAAGCTAGGCTGGTTCGGCATGGCCGCGCGACCGATGGTTCATAAGGATCAAACCGAAAGCCGCAATCGCAGCACCCACCCAAAGCGCGTCCACAGACGCCAAGATCAGCACGGCCAAGAGGAGGCGCAGTGCAATCTCCCAGGGCGCCAGAGGCGCCTGATCGTATCCTGAAAGAGCCGACGACACGAGGTAGAGCGCGAGAACCAAGCGTGCGAGGAGCAGCGCAAGCGCAGCGACATGCACATCCCCGTCATACCCAGGCAGGTAGAGGTTTCCGCCGGTCGGTTGCGGATCGAGAATCGCTTCATTGATCAGCAGCAACTCCGGGTAGAAGGCGAAGATGAACGGCACGATGAA
>JBCBBB010000005.1:0-58391 GCA_038532095.1 Pseudomonadota bacterium | reverse complement strand
GGAGCAAGGTGACCGGTCGTTTGCTTTGGCGACAGATGCGCGCCTCCGTGTCAAACAACTGCTCGACCTCTTGGCTGGCGACCCTTGAAGCGCTGAAATCTCTTTCTTATTTGAAGGGTGCTGGAGGCCAGATTGGCTCCGGCAGCACATAACTGCCTTGCCCAATTGGGAAGGCGCATTGGTATCGCTCAAAAGGAGGATAACCTTATGAGAAGGTTTGACCTTGCACCGTTGCATCGCGCAACCGTCGGATTTGACCAAATCGCCGACATGATGGATCGCATTCTGGCCGATACGGCCCAGACGCCATCCTACCCCCCGTATAACATTGAAAAAACCGCTGATGACGCATGGCGCATATCGATCGCCGTTGCAGGCTTCAGCGAGGACGATCTGACTGTAGAAGTACGGGAAGATGCACTGGTTGTGTCTGCCCGCAAGTCCGACGAGCCCGAGAAACAAACGACGTATCTTCATCGTGGGATTGCCAACCGTGCTTTCGAACGTCGCTTTACACTCGCGGATCACGTCCGTGTCACAGGCGCCAGCCACGTCAACGGCATGCTCCACATCGACCTTCTGCGCGAAGTGCCGGAAGCTCTGAAGCCGCGCCGGATCGAAATCCTGACCGGTGACACAGTGGAGGCAAAGGCTGTCGAAGCCTCCTAAAATGAACTGAACTCCGTTCCGAGGGGCCCGCTATCTGCGGGCCCTTTTGCGTTCCTGCCACAGATGGTTCGCAAGAAACGGCAGCAGCTTGAAAACATATCTGCTAGGTTCGACCTATCTCTCGAAGGAGTTTGCATGCACCAAAGAAGCGGATTTTGGTCTGGCATGTCGCCCAAGGTACGGGCGCGCTTCTTCATTGGGGCGGCCTATCTGGGATTTGCGATGGCCGTCCTGAGCCAAACACCGATACTCGGTATTGTTCTTCTTATGCTGCCCATTCTCTGGACCGTGCTAGTGATCTGGACCGGCAGCGAAGACGGTATGAGCTTTGGTCCCTATCGTCGCACAAAGGACACCGCCTTCGGATATACCTTGCGATATCTTTGGCAAGCGTCCGGTTTGGGGCAGGCGGTCTTTGCAATCGCCTTAATTGCCGCATGTGTCGGAGGTCTCGGATGGTTGAGCACAGCAAAGATGCGGGCTGTCGCCGAGGAACCCACGTTCACGGAACGCGTCACAACTGCCGCAGATAACGCCGCGCAGGCGACCAAGGAAACGACGAGTGGCTGGGTTTCGACAGCCAAGGGGTGGTTCAGTAGAGGCGAAACCGAAGAGTGATTTCACTCGCCGTAGGGAATCCACACGGTCTTTACCTCAGTCGCAGCCTCAAGGAATGCCGAGTGGGACGGTGCGTCGCTCGCAATCCAAGTCCGCTTCAGGTTTCCGGCCGCTTCATACTCAAGTGTCTCGCTCAAATCGGACAAGGAGAAACTCCAGACCGCATCGATATCTGCATGTCCGCCAGTCTGCGGGGCCAGTTCTTCATGGGATCCGGTAAGGATATTGACCACACCCGCTGGTACGTCGGACGTCTCCAGCACTTGGACCAAGTCAGTCGCAATCAACGGTACATCTTCTGCGGCCACCAAGGTCACACGATTGCCCATGGACAGGCTGGCCCCAATGATGTCGGCCAAGTTGGACAGGGGTGTCATGCTGGACGCAAAGGCAGCGATTTTCCCCACTGGCTCATTCATCGCCAAAGCGACCCCGCGCATCGGAATACTCTTAGCCCGGCCATCGTATTTGTCGGCCCACGCGGCCCACGTGAAGAACGCGTCGACCGCGTCTCTCACTTCTGTCATACCGTTGCGCCGCCCGGTCATGGCATTCAGCCGTGCAGCGAACTCTTCTTCTCGCGCAGCCAGGTTTTCGCCAAGAAAGAAGAGGATCTGAGCGCGCAAATGTGCCGTCGTCTTTGACCACCCCTTTGCGGCGTTCATCGCCTCTACCGCGTTGCGAACATCCTTTCTGTTCGCAATAGGCGCATGACCCAAAACACGTCCCTTGTTGTCAAGAACCGCCCGGGAGTATCCACTGTCAGGCCGTGCTTGCTTGCCGCCGATGTAGAGCTTTGCTGTACGGTCAATTGCGTCTGGCTCTGCAAAACGCCCTTTAGATGGAGCCGACCGAGTGGCTACCTTCTTGCCAATCTCGCGGGTGTAGGCACGTAGCCCTTCCCAGCCGCCTTCGCGCCCAAACCCGCTTTCCTTTACGCCGCCGAAACCTGCGGCGGCATCGAACAGATTTGTAGCGTTCACCCAAACGACGCCGGCTCCAAGCTTTGGTGCTACATCCAGAGCAAGGTTCACATTTTCCGTCCAGACCGTCGCGGCAAGCCCGTATCGGGTGTTGTTTGCGAGTTCGACGGCTTCCGCCGGGGTTCGGAAGGTTGTCGAGACCAGGACGGGGCCAAAGATTTCTTCTTGCATCAGCGGATCAGCGACCGACAGGCCGGAGATCAACGTCGGTGGGTAGAAGCAGCCTTTGGACGGCAGGTCTGACGACGCGTGATAGATCTCACCACCCGAGGCATCGACGAGCCCTTTGATTGTCTTCAACTGCACAGGGTCTACGACGGCCCCGACATCAATGCACTTGTCGAGCGGGTCGCCGATGCGCAGCTTATCCATCCGAGCCTTGAGTCGTTTCAGAAAATCGTCAGCGATCCCTTCCTGAACCAGAAGGCGCGATCCGGCGCAGCACACTTGGCCTTGGTTGAACCAAATCGCGTCGACAAGGCCCTCAATGGCGCTGTCGATATCAGCGTCGTCGAAGACAATGTAAGGAGATTTGCCACCCAACTCCAACGTCAGAGCCTTACCAGTGCCGGCAGTGGCGCGGCGAATAACCCGCCCAACCTCTGTAGAACCAGTGAAGGCGATTTTATCGATGTCGTGATGGGCAACGATCAACTCGCCGACTTTCCCGTCGCCGGTCAAAACGTTCAAGACACCCGGGGGAAGTCCGGCCTCGCGCGACAGTTCTGCGAAGAGCAAGGCGGTGAGCGATGTGTATTCAGCAGGCTTCAGAACCACCGTGTTGCCCATGGCCAGCGCAGGCGCAACTTTCCAGGCAAGCATCAGAAGTGGAAAGTTCCACGGGATAATCTGGCCACAAACACCGAGTGGTTCGCGCCCGGGCAACTCTTCTTCCATGAGTTGCGCCATGCCCGCGTGGTAATAGAAATGCCGGGCGACCAAGGGGATATCTATGTCCCGGCTTTCCCGGATCGGTTTGCCGTTGTCGAGAGTCTCAAGCACAGCGAACAAACGGGCATGTTTCTGCACCAAACGGGCGAGGGCATAGAGCACACGGGCCCGCGCTTTCGCATCTTTCGCCCAGTTTGACTGAGCGGCGCGCGCCGCCTTCACCGCTGCGTTGACATCCTGCTTGGTCGCTTGGCTCACTTTTGCCAAGGCCTTGCCGGTGGCCGGATTTTTGGAGGCGAAGGTCTTTTTTGGTTTGGTAAAGGCGCCATCGATGAAGTGGCCAAGACTCTTGCGCGCTTTGAGCCAATCCAGCGCCTCGCCTGCATCCTCTGGGGCCGGGCCGTATTCCATCGTTTCGAAGATGTCCGCGACGTTCATACTGTTCTTTCTCAAAAAGGCCTCATTGGGTCTTTAGCCCAGAGGATGACGATATCCGGCCGAGTATCGACCCGTCACATAGTGTTCCAACTGCCGCTCGATGTCGCCCAAGAGCGATGAGGCACCAAAACGGAAAAGATCGTTCTGAAGCCAGCGGTCGCCTAACTCGTCTTTGACCAGGGTCAGGTAGGTTATGGCGTCCTTCGCCTTCGAGATGCCGCCCGCGGGTTTGTAGCCCACACGGTACCCGGTTAACTCGTGATATCCACGGATGGCGCGCATCATGACCAGTGAAACCGGTAGCGTGGCGTTCACGCTTTCCTTCCCGGTTGATGTCTTGATGAAGTCAGCTCCAGCCATCATGCAGATCCAGCTCGTGCGCGCCACATTGCGCAGCGAGCCAAGTTCGCCGGTCGCCAGAATGGCCTTCACATGCGCGTCTCCGCAGGCCTCACGAAACGCTCGCATTTCATCGTAGAGCGCTTGCCAGTTCCCGGTCAGCACATGGCGACGCGAGATCACGATATCGATCTCCTTTGCGCCGACTGCCACGCTTTCCCCTATCTCTGCAACGCGGAGGTGAAAGGGCGACAAGCCGGCCGGAAACCCGGTGGAGACTGCGGCCACTGGAATGCCCGAACCCTGCAAGGCGGAGACGGCCGTCTCGATCATGTCGTGATACACACAGACGGCGCCAACCTGGATGCCGGGTAGACCGAGTGCTTGCAAAAGGTCGGCGCGTATCGGCTGCCGGGCCTTGGCACAGAGGCGGCGCACACGACCGGCGGTATCATCGCCAGAGAGTGTGGTCAGATCAATCATGGTGACGGCTTTTGCCAGCCATGCGGCTTGATGGGCCTTTTTGACAGAGCGGCGACCCGGCAGAGTGCTGGCCCGCCGCTCAATGGCGCTGGTATTCGCTTGCAGACCACGCATCAGATCGAGGTCAAGCGGAATGCCTGCATTGCGCGGCTCTTGCACCTGCGGCAGCTGGGCTGTGTCGAGTTGTGTCGCAGTCTTTTCCATCAACGCGAAAGTCGCACGATGGGCGCTTCACTTCAATCCACGAGGATGGTTTCGACCTTCGCGCCGGTCTCCAGTGTTTTATGCACCGGGCACTTGTCCGCGATTTCAAGCAAGCGTTGCCGCTGTGCATGATCGAGGGCGCCTTCGAGCCGGATTTCGCGCCGAAAGCTATCAATTCGAACGGCTTTTGACGTTTCCGCGTCCTGCGCATGTACCTTGTCATGGCTGACATCGACCGACACGTGCTCAAGGGGCCAACCCTTTCGCCGGGCATACATGCGGATGGTCATCGACGTGCATGCACCTAAGCCTGCAGACAAGAATCCGTAAGGGGACATGCCTTGGTTCGTGCCGCCATATGCAAGAGGTTCGTCAGCAACGGTATGGTGAAACGGACCCGCGTTTACATCTTGGAGAAAGCCGTTCGGGTCGGCCTCGCTGACACGCACAATCCCCTCAGGCGCGCCTGGCGGTGGTGCAGGAGGGCGCAGGTCCAGATAGCGACCGGCCCACGCAGAAATGACATCCGCCGCATATTCGGCGTCCTCTGGTTGAGAGACCAGATGATCGGCATTGTCCAATGTCACGAAACTCTTTGGGTGCTTGGCTGCCAAAAAGATTTGAGTAGCGTTCTCCACGCCGACGGTTGCGTCGCGCGGTGCGTGCATCACCAGCAGCGCCTTATGCAGTGCGCCGATTGATGGCTTGAGGGACGCCGCTGAAACGTCGTCCACAAAGTCCTTGCCGATCGTGAACGGTCGGCCCGCCAGATCGACCTCGGCTTTCCCTTCGGTGGCGATCCGGTCCAGCGCATTGCCGAAGTTGTGGGTGACATGTCCCGGATCAAAAGGCGCGCCGATGGTGACAACGGCCTTCACACTGTCGATTTGGCCAGCAGCCTTCAAAACAGCTGCGCCACCCAACGAATGTCCGACCATTAGGCTTGGGGCCATCCCCCGCTCTTCAAGGTGCTTGGCCGCGCGCACAAGATCATCGACATTTGATGTAAAGGTGGTGTTGGCGAACTCACCCTTCGAATGCCCCAGCCCGGTGAAATCAAAGCGCAGTACCGCAATGCCCATGGCCGCAAGTCGTGCCGCGATACGACGCGCCGCTGTAATGTCTTTCCCGCAGGTGAAGCAATGCGCAAACAGTGCTGTCGCAAGATGCGGACCTTCAGGCATATCAAGCCGCGCGGCGAGGGCGTCGCCAGCATGACCGGGAAATGTAATGCGTTCTATGGACATCGAAGAGATTCCTTTCGTCTCCGAAATTGCCATGGAACCCCTAATTAACAAGGCCCGTCACGTTGCGGTCACGGGAACTTGCGAATTGTGACCATGCGCTGAAACATCTCAGGATATCGCTTTTGCGAGGTTTTCATCGATCTTGTCCAGGAACCCCGTCGTGGTCAGCCAGCCTTGATCGGGACCAACCAAAAGCGCGAGGTCTTTGGTCATGTGACCACTTTCGATTGTATCGACCACGACTTTTTCCAGGGTTTCGGCAAACCCTTTCAGCGCCTCGTTCCCGTCCAGTTTGGCCCGGTGCCGCAACCCACCTGTCCAGGCGTAGATTGACGCTGTCGAGTTGGTCGAGGTTGCTTCACCCTTCTGGTGCTGGCGGTAATGCCGCGTGACCGTACCGTGGGCCGCTTCGGATTCAACGATTTTGCCGTCCGGCGTCATCAGTTGCGACGCCATAAGCCCGAGCGATCCAAAGCCTTGTGCAACCGTGTCAGATTGAACGTCGCCATCGTAATTTTTGCATGCCCAGATGTAACCGCCGGACCATTTCAGCGACGAAGCCACCATGTCGTCGATCAATCGATGCTCGTACCAGATTTCCTTTTCGTCGAACTGGTCTTTAAACTCAGTCTCGTAAACCTCCTGGAAGATGTCTTTGAAGCGCCCATCATAGGCTTTGAGAATGGTGTTTTTCGTTGAAAGATAGACAGGCCAACCAAGGTTGAGCCCATAATTAAAGGATGCACGCGCAAAATCGTAGATCGACTTATCAAGGTTATACATGGCCAGTGCGACACCCGCGTCAGGTGCATCGAAAACTTCGCGTTCTATGACCTTCCCATCTGCGCCTTCGAACTTGAGCGTGAGTTTGCCCGGCCCGGGAAATGTGAAGTCGGTCGCACGGTACTGATCGCCGTAGGCATGACGACCGACGACAATCGGCTGTGTCCAGCCGGGGACGAGGCGAGGTACGTTCTTGCAGATGATCGGTTGGCGGAAAATCACGCCGCCAAGGATGTTGCGGATGGTGCCATTCGGGCTCCGCCACATCTTTTTTAGGCCGAACTCTTCGACTCTCGCTTCATCCGGCGTGATGGTGGCGCATTTCACGGCGACGCCAACCTCTTTCGTCTTTTCGGCAGCGTCGATTGTGATCTGATCCTCGGTACGATCCCGTTCTTCAATGCCGAGATCGTAGTAAAGCAGATCAATGTCGAGATAGGGCAAGATCAGCTTCTCTTTGATGAAATCCCAGATGATCCGGGTCATTTCATCCCCGTCCATATCAACGATGGGATTCTCAACTTTGATTTTCGCCATACGATCGGCTCCTCTGCTGCGCGCGCGACTGATAGCCCAGCTTTGTTAAAAAATAAATATGGTATGCAATTGTATACCTAAAATTTTGTGAGAATCCTTATCATCGCCGCAGAATCGACCTGAATGTTCTGCATGAGTGCTCTGGGGCGGTGAATTTGTGGGATTTGAACGGTGAAGTACGATTTTGATTTGCTTTTGGTGAGCCCAAAAGACCTCCAGACCAAATACTCCGGACTTCTAGAACGCTTTGGATTGACCGATCAGGCGGGTCAACAGCTTGCCATGTTCCGTCATTCTGAGACGACACAAGCTTTGGCAGGAGCGTGCGAACAGGTGCGCGCGTGCTTTGTGGCAAGCGGGTTTGCCCTTAACGGGTTCGACAGTGGCCTTGATGACAACCTGTTCAACACCGGCGATGAGGAAGCCCGCTCTCGCATTCTTGCGAAACTGCAGGAAAATGTCGAAGCCTTGCCGGGCGATGTTGCTTGGAACGGGTTTGATGTCGGTGACTTCTTCGTTTCAGCCTACGGGGCAATGCCTGCACCAAGGAAACGCAAGTCATTCGGGGATGTCCGTCGCCAGGTGCGCGCGCCGCTCGTGCTCACAGCTGCCCGGCGGATCACGCCGCGTGTGTTGTCTCGTCCGTTGTCGCGACCCCTATCGACACCCGCGCCGGGGCTATAAGGCTTAAGCCAAAGTAACGCCTGCCTCGGTCATCTGCGCGCGCGCCGCTGCAAGTGAGCCATCGAAATCGATCGCTCGGCAAAGGCTCTCGATAACGGTCACTGAAAAGCCGAGCTTCGCGGCGTCGACGGCAGAGTAGTTGACGCAGAAATCGGTGGCGAGGCCGACAAGTGTGACCGCCGCGACCCCGCGTTCCTTCAGATACCCTTCAAGTCCTGTAGGCGTTGTTTGGTCATTCTCGAAGAATGCCGAGTAGCTGTCGATTTCTCGCCGAAACCCCTTGCGAATGATCAGGTCTGCCGATCGGGTATCTAATTTGGGGTGAAACTCTGCGCCTTCTGATCCGATGATGCAGTGATCTGGCCAAAGAACCTGCGTGCCGTAAGGCATCTCTGTGGTTGTCATTGGGTCTGCATCATGTTGCGACGCAAAGCTGAGGTGGTCCGCCGGGTGCCAATCCTGGGTGAACACACGGACTGGAAACTCAGGAACCATTGCGTTGATGGGGCCGACGATTTCGTCTCCACCGGCAACTGCAAGCGCGCCGCCGGGGCAAAAATCGTTCTGGACGTCAATGACCAGGATGGCTTCGTTTGATGGCCTCATCGGGTCCCTCCGCTCGCCGAGTACCGCTCATTTCTGCACAGAACTCGCGCCCCCTTGCAACCGGTACAGACTGCTCGTTAGGAACGCACATGTTTGTTGTCGCCGCATTGTATAAATTCACACCGTTTGATGACCCGGACTCTTTGCGAGCACCGCTGGCTAGGCTGGGCTGCGCCAAACGCGTCAAGGGCACGCTTCTTTTGGCGGCAGAAGGTATCAACGGAACCATCGCGGGCTCCCGAGATGGCATTGATGCCATGCTCGCCCACATTCAATCCCTTCCGGGATGCGAAGACATTGAGTGGAAGGAAAGCTCGGCCGAAGACATGCCGTTTCAGCGGCTAAAGGTGCGCTTGAAGCGCGAAATCGTAACCATGGGCCAACCCGGTGTCGATCCACGTCATTCAGTGGGAACTTACGTCGCGTCTCAGGACTGGAACGCCCTTATTAAACGCGATGATGTTGTGACGATCGACACCCGGAATGATTACGAGGTGGCGATTGGGACATTCAACGGCGCAGTGGACCCTGAAACACGAAGCTTCGGGCAGTTCCCGGAGTGGTGGAAGGCCAACGCGGATCGCTTCAAGGGCAAGAAAGTGGCCATGTTCTGTACCGGTGGTATCCGCTGCGAAAAAGCCACCAACTATCTGATGAGCCAAGGCGTGGAAGACGTGTTTCACCTGAAAGGTGGCATTCTCAAGTATCTCGAAGATGTACCGGAGGACGAGAGCCTTTGGCGCGGGGAGTGCTTTGTCTTTGATGGGCGCGTGTCCGTCGGCCATGGACTGGAAGAAGGAGACTACGATCTTTGCTTCGCCTGCCGTCGTCCCATCTCTGAAGATGATAAGACGCGACCAGACTATGAAGCGGGTGTCTCGTGTCACCACTGTATTGGCGAGTTCTCAGATCAGGATCGCGCCAGGTTTCGCGAACGACAGCATCAAATCACGCTTGCCAAGGCGCGCGGCCAAAAACATCTCGGCACCTAGAGCGCTTCGACCTTAACTTGAGACATCTCATATCGCTTTTTGCGTTCGACCGAAGGGAGAGGCAGTGAAAAGCGATTCAGGTTTTAGGTCGGATGCTTTAGCGCACAGCCGCGTGCCGTTCCCAAAACATGACTGCGCGGTCATAGGCGTCGATATCGATAGGCACGCCTGATCCGCCTTCCGCGCGACCAAGCGCATTCCTCATCTGAGTGATCGGAGGCATAGGAGGCTCACTGGGTTCCAAAACACCAATGATAGAGACAATGCCCCAGTCACAGTCTGGGACCGGTTGTTCTTCCGGATAGTCAGCGGCCTCTGCCAAAAGCTGCTCGTGGCTGTAGAGGATGACGTCTAACCATTCCGCCCGGGGTGCTTCCAACCCCTCGAACCAGCGTTCCAGAACAGCACGCTCTCCTTCACGCCGGGCCACGTATCCGGATGACAGATAGGGCCGAGTCTCATCAGTTATTGGCGCAAAGGCCGCGCGTGTTCCGCTTGGGTTTTTCAGGAACAGATGCTTGCAAAACGGTGCATACCCGGCTGCGAGGGGCCCGCCCGCTTTGTTGCAAAGCTCAACCAAATCCTCAGGGGAAAGACCTGTGATCCGCGTGCTGGCCCCCTCTTGCCAGTTGCGCAATGCGAAATCTGTGATGGCGATGTGCATGCCCAAGCTACCCGAGAAGGGATCCAATCCGTTGGACCGCAAAGATGTATCCATCGACGCCACAGCCGGCAATCACGCCATTTGCGCGGTGCGAGACATAGGAGTGGTGCCGGAAGCTCTCTCTCGCATGAATGTTCGAGATATGGACTTCGATCACAGGGCCATCGAACATGTTCAATGCGTCGAGGATGGCAACAGAAGTATGCGAATAGGCGCCCGGGTTGATGGCAATGGCGTCAGCGCTGTCCCGTGCGTCGTGGATCCAGTCGACCAACTCGCCTTCATGGTTTGACTGCTTCATGACAACGCTGGCGCCAAACGCGTCCGCTGCGCCGCTGCACATGCGTTCAACATCTGCCAGCGTGGCCGAACCATAAATCTCTGGTTGACGCTTCCCCAACAAATTCAGGTTGGGTCCGTTTAGGATAAGGATCGTCTTGCTCATGCTGCGATGACTAGACGAGTTGATGGGGTCTGCCCAGAGGTCGCGCCGCGATTAGGAAGCCGCTGTGCTATTTCAGCGAAACCGCATATCGGGCCGAGCCCCAACCATCCGTGTTTGTGCGCGCTTCGATATAGACCGTTTCCGTCCCATCCGGAATTTGGACACCACCGAGCGACCGTGTGAACGGCTGCTCGTCCACGTGCGGATGGTAGAGAACCCTCATCCCGAGTTCCGTTCCATCCTCGGCCACCACGCGCCAGCCGTCAGCGTAATCATCCCAACCGGTGTCGCCATGCAGCAGAGTGACCGAAAACGACCAAGCATCGCCTGACGCGCGCGCTTCAGCTGCTTCAATAGTGGCGTCATCGGCGAAGGATGGTGTGGCGAGGAGAAAGATAAGCGCATAGTTTTTCATGACTAAACCCTAGCAGGTTTGGCAGGATTCGCGCGACACAGCTTCGTGAACGCTGAAAGGGGTCTGAATGACCGATCTTGAGGTCTGCGTGGACACGATAGCCGGTGTCCACGCCGCAAAGGCCGGTGGAGCGGCGCGTGTTGAGTTGTGCGCGGCCTTGTCGGAGGGCGGGTTGACGCCTCCTCTCGGTTTGATGCGCGCAGCAGCGGACGTGAACATTCCTTGCTATGCGATGATCCGACCGCGATCTGGTTTGTTCGACTTTGCCGAAGAAGAAGTCGAGATGATGCTTCACGATGTTGACGCTGCGAAAGGCGCCGGTCTGGCCGGTGTCGTGTTGGGCGTACAAAATGAAAGCGGTGCGCTGGACGTTGATACTTTAAAGCGTCTGAAATCAGCTGCGGAAGACATGGGGACCAACCTTCACCGTGTGATTGATGTGGTGCCAGACCCGTTGAAAGCTCTGGATGACGCGATCCAACTCGGTTTCGACCGTGTTTTGACGTCTGGCGGTGCACCGGAAGCGCCGGATGGTCTGGACCTGATCAAGGCCATGGTAAAGCATGCATCGGGTCGTATCTCGGTTATGCCGGGCTGCGGACTGACCCCAGACAACGTTGCGCAGGTGGTTGCAGAAACCGGCGTCACGGAAGTCCATGCCGCATGCACGATACCCGTTTCCGATATCGAAACGTTTTCCGATTTCGACCCGCCGACAGGCCGCATGAAAACAGACGCCGACACTGTGCGTCGCATGGTGTCAGCTCTCTCGGCATGAGCCACTCCCTCGGCTACCAAATGTTGTGCCAAAGGCGTGACAACATTGATAAAAACGCCTATATTTTCTTAATAGAAAATAAGGAAAAACGGCATGGCAGAGGCCGCTGAGGCGCAACCCGAGTATGGCGCCGATTCAATTAAAGTTCTCAAAGGGTTAGAAGCTGTCCGGAAGCGCCCCGGCATGTATATCGGCGATACGGATGATGGCTCCGGCCTCCACCACATGGTGTATGAGGTGGTCGATAACGGAATTGACGAGGCGCTGGCCGGTCATGCCGACCGCGTGACAGTGACGGTTCATGCCGATGACAGTGTTTCTGTGAGTGACAATGGGCGCGGCATTCCAGTTGATCTACACCCGGAAGAAGGCGTCTCCGCAGCCGAGGTTATCATGACCCAGCTGCATGCGGGCGGCAAGTTTGACCAGAATTCCTATAAGGTATCCGGCGGCCTACACGGCGTTGGGGTGTCTGTTGTCAACGCGCTTTCTGACTGGCTGGAGCTTCGCATCTGGCGCGATGGCAAAGAGCATTTCGCGCGCTTTGAAGGCGGTGAGACATCGGAACATCTGAAAGTCGTTGGCGATGCGGGCGACCGCAAGGGAACCGAAGTCCGTTTCCTTGCATCGACAGGCACATTTTCCAATCTCGACTACAGCTTTAAAACACTTGAAAACCGGCTTCGCGAACTCGCTTTCTTGAACTCGGGGGTGCGGATCCTTTTGCGCGACGAACGCCCGGGAGAGCCTCTTGAAACCGAGTTCTTCTATGACGGCGGCGTTCGGGAGTTCGTCAGATATCTCGATCGTTCGAAGACCGCCCTGATCGAAGAACCCATTTTCATCGAAGGCGAAAAGGAAGGGATAACCGTCGAAGTCGCCATGTGGTGGAATGACGGCTACCACGAGAATGTGCTGCCGTTCACCAACAATATCCCGCAGCGGGATGGCGGCACGCATCTTGCCGGCTTCAGAGGTGCCCTGACGCGCACCTTGAACCACTACGCGGGGCAGTCCGGTGCTGCCCGTAAAGAGAAGGTGAACTTCACGGGCGACGACGCACGCGAAGGTTTGACATGTGTCTTGTCGGTCAAGGTTCCGGATCCAAAGTTTTCGTCTCAGACCAAGGACAAGCTCGTGTCGTCGGAAGTACGCCCGGCGGTCGAAGGCCTGATGAACGAAAAGCTGGCGGAGTGGTTCGAGGAAAACCCTGGTCCGGCGAAAATGATTGTGACCAAGATCGTCGAAGCGGCGCTGGCACGTGAGGCCGCACGCAAAGCGCGTGAGATGACCCGGAAAAAGTCGGCGCTGGATGTGGCATCACTTCCTGGGAAACTTGCGGATTGTCAGGAGAAAAATCCCGAGTTCCGCGAACTCTTCCTCGTGGAGGGTGACAGCGCGGGTGGTTCCGCAAAGCAAGGCCGCGCGCGCGCCAATCAGGCGGTGCTGCCATTGCGCGGTAAAATCCTCAACGTAGAGCGTGCACGTTTCGACCGCATGCTATCCAGCCAAGAGATTGGTACCCTGATCACCGCTCTGGGGACGGGTATCGGGCGAGATGAGTTCGACATATCGAAACTGCGCTACCATAAGATCATCATCATGACGGATGCCGACGTGGATGGCGCGCATATTCGAACACTGTTGCTGACATTCTTCTTCCGTCAGATGCCAGAGATCATCGAAGGTGGATACCTCTACATCGCACAGCCTCCGCTTTACAAAGTCGCTCGTGGCAAATCAGAGGTCTACTTGAAAGACCAGGCGGCCCTGGATGACTATCTGATTGAAATGGGCGTCGATGGCGCGGTGCTTCGGTTGGCGAGCGGCGAAGAAATCGTCGGTCAGGACCTGATCCGCGTGGTCGAGGAAGCACGCCAGGTGCGGCGCGTTATTCAAGCGTTTCCAACCCACTACCCGCCAACCATTCTTGAACAGGCCGCAATTGCGGGTGCGTTCCGTCCGGGACAGGTGGATGCCGACTTGCAGGGTGTCGCGGATGCAGTGGCGCAGCGGCTCGATCTTGTTGCGCTTGAGTACGAACGCGGCTGGCAAGGTCGCATCACTCAAGACAAGGGCATTCGCCTTGCGCGGAGTCTGCGGGGTGTCGAAGAAGTTCGTACCCTCGACGGACCAATCTTGCGGAGCGGTGAGGCACGGCGTCTTGGGGGCTACACGGATGCGTTGCAAGAGATCTACAAGAGCCCTGCAAGTCTGGCGCGGAAAGAGCGCGCCGCTCAAGTGAACGGACCTCTCGATCTTCTGAAGACCATTCTTGATGAAGGTGAGAAAGGTCTCAGTCTTCAGCGCTACAAAGGTCTTGGCGAAATGAACCCCGACCAGTTGTGGGAGACCACACTCGACCCGGAGGCGCGCACGCTGTTGCAGGTGAAGGTCCAGGATTTGGCGGAAGCCGACGATCTGTTCACCAAACTGATGGGCGATGTTGTTGAGCCACGCCGCGAGTTCATTCAGCAAAACGCGTTGAGCGTGGAGAACCTGGATTTCTGAAGAAGACAATGGGCTCATTCTCGGCCTCGGGGAGCCATTGATCGAAATGGTGCGCCAGCCGCAGGACATCGAAGGTCGTCCTGCTTACGTCCAAGGCTTCGGCGGCGATACATCAACTGCCATCATTGCGGCCGCCCGTCAGGGCGCTCGCACGGCTTACCTCTCCGCCGTGGGCGACGATATGTTCGCACGTGCGCTGCGCGATCTTTGGTCGCGGGAAGGTGTAGACCATAGTCATGTGCTGACAAACCGTGCGGCGGAAACGGGTGTCTGCTTTATCGACCCTGACCCGAAGGACCGACAGTTTACTTATGCCCGCAAGGGGTCCGCGGCGGCGTCCTACGACTTGCCAAATTTACCTGAGCATGTGGTCGAAGAGGCCGCTGTTCTGCACCTGTCCGGCATAACGTTGGGCATCAGTCCGTCCATGCGGGCCAGTGCGTTTACGGCAATGGAGCGGGCGAACACTGCCGACACACTGGTTTCCCTTGATCTCAACTTCCGACCGAAACTCTGGTCCGCGTTCGAGGCAGCGGGCGCGTTAACGAAAGCGGCGGGAAAGGCGGACATCCTCTTCGCAAGCGATGATGAGGCAGCAGCACTTTTCGAGCTGACTTCGCCAAATGATGTTGCCAGCTTCTTTCTGGACTTGGGCGCACAGATCGTCGTCGCAAAGTCCGGGGCGGACGGTGCCTCTTTGGCGACGTCCACCACGCGCCTTGAAATCCCTCCCGCACCCTCCAATCCGGTCGACTCCTCGGGCGCTGGGGACAGCTTCGCCGGGGCATTCTTGGCTTGGTTTGTCGAAACGGGGGATGCGGAGTTTGCAGCGGAAAAGGCAGCGGTTGTCGCCGCCGCTGCGGTCAGCGGGTTGGGAGCCGTGGAGCCGATCCCCCGGCGCTAGTTGGCCTGCCGGGACCGCTCAACATAGCCCCGTAACTCTTCCGCCTCTGCGCGTGCTGTCCGCAAGCCATCCATGGCGGCTTCCAGTTCAGCTTCGGTTTCCCGGAGCTTGTTGGTCAGTTCAGCCTCGCGCTGCTGGAAATAGGACGTTGCCTCATCATGTGCTTCCTCGGCCTGGTGCAGTTCCTGTGCCATCTTATCGAGGTCATCCATGTCGGATCGGGTCACACGTGTTATCCGCGAAATCAACCAGTGTGTGAACCAACCGGCCAGGAACGCCATGAACAGGATTGCGGCGGTTGCAGCAATAAACTCTGCTCCATTCATTCTGTGCTCTCCTCGTCAGCCTCGTCCGAAGACGCCGCTGTTTCTTCGGAACCGTCGTCGGCTTCATCCGCATCCGTCAGAAGGCGGAATTCAATGCGCCGATTGGCCTCGCGACCTTCCTCGGTCTCGTTGTCCGCAATTGGCTGGCTCTCGCCATAACCCTTGGCTGACAGGTTTGAGACCAGAATGCGCCGCGCCATAATCGCGTTCAAAACAGCATCCGCGCGCGCTTGGCTCAATTGCTCGTTCATGACTTCCCGGCCTTGACTGTCGGTATGTCCGCCAATCTCGATTTCTGTATCCTGGCACTCCCTCAGGATCTCCGCCACCTTGTCGATCGTGTCTTGTGCGTCGTCGTCAATATCGGAGGAGGACGGCGCAAAGGTGATCTTCTTTGTTTCAACGGCGCCGTTCAACAGTTCGATACATTCTTCCGGGGTTGGGATAGACGCCAGCGGATCAAGGTCTTCCCGATAGGTGATATCCAAATCGTAAGTGAGCGCGCCATCCGTAGCGGTGGAAAGCAGCCCTGCAATCTCACCCTGAGCGTTTGCGTTCCCGGTCATCCCGCGAATTTCAATGCGCTCTTCCGTGACTGACGCAACACCGTTGTTCAGCTTGGCCAGCGCAGACAATGCGGCCATCACACGCTTTGGCCAGCCAGAGGGTACATCCGGATCAAGGCGCATGGCGGGCGCGATATTGTCAGCGCCAAAGCGCGCTGCGGCAAAACTTTCCACGGCATCGCGCACGGTTTCATCGCTTAGGCGGCCCCGGAGTTGAACCTGGCCCTCGGGCGAGCGTGTCGCGATGAACTCGGGTGGAGCCTTCGCTCCATCCTCCGGCGCAACTTCAGAAACGGGTAGGTAGGTTTTGAGCGAAAATACTGGAGGAAGAGCGGACTCAAGCTCTCCTGCGACGCGCTCGAAAAGGTTCGCGGCCGTATCCTGTTGCGCGACAAGCGTGACATCCGCATTTGAAATCGTGACGGTCCCCCCGCCGATTGCGGCCAGTGCTTCCAGGCTGGCAACAGAAGCATCTCCCCAGTTCGTCGATGGGGTTCCCAAGCCGAGGATACACGACGCGCCACCCTGAACCCCAGCCGCGGCCGCCGCGTCCAGTATCTTCTGTTGGGATGCTTCACTGTCGGCAGTGCACGCGTCGAAGCGACCGCCCTGCTCGTCGAGGACGGCACGCAAGATAAATGGTGCAACCACAGGTCTGGGTGCGGTGATCGCAAGGGAAACCGTTACGCCGGTTGGCGCGTTTCGTCTGAGCCGTCGCTCCAGCCTTTCTCGGTCTTCGTCACTTTCGGCGACTGCCTTGATCGCCAGGGCTCCCGGACGGACGGTCAGCTTTGATCTTGGAAGGGTATCGAGAACATCAATGCCGTATGAAAGCGCGGCGTCCCATCCATCAGGGATGGGAAAGTCAGCCACTTCAAGCAAATCCGAGACATCTGTGTCGCTGGCGGCGGCCGACACACCCGCCACAATGGACTCGGGGTCAGATGCCAATGGCACCAAGCCAATCAGCGAGACACCATCGGCGTTTTTCAGGATCTCGATCGAGAAGTCTGGCGGCGCAATGGCAGCCGCCGCCACCACGCCCATACTATCCACAATACGGGACGCATCGACGACGCTGCCTGCCGTAGAAAGCGCGGCAAACCGCGTGGCTTCGTCTGGTGCGACGCCTGACAGTTCTACCGACAGGCCGTCGACGGTAACATCAGTCCAATCGTGGCCGGCCTGGCTCAAAACAAGGTTCAGGTCTGTCAAAGCGGCGGTTTCGATTTGGTTCTTTGCCCAATATGCCACGCCCACACAGCCTGCCGCAGATATCGCAATCGCCAAAGCGTGCGGAAGCAATCCGGCCAGAAAGGGTGAACGTGCCGCTGTCATGGCGAACTAGTTAGTCGCCCCGGACGCCATGCGCAATCACAGGAACAAGGCCACGGCGAGAAACAGCACGGGAATTAGCCCCGCATCGCGATTGGAGCGAAACAGAGTGAGGCAGCGATTGGCGTCGTCGATATCCAAACGCCTCAGTTGCCAGGCCAGATGCCATCCGAAGGCCCATGTTCCGCATAAGGCCAAAACCAACCGAAGGGGGTTCGCCTCCGTCGACACCGCACCGATGACGCCAACCGCCAACAAGGACACTGCTGCCACCAGAAACCACTTCAACCAGCGGGGCGTGTCCTCCCCAAACAAACGGGCAGTCGAGCGGACCCCAATCAAAGAATCGTCCTCTTTGTCCTGATGCGCGTAGATGGTGTCATAAAACAGGGTCCATGCAATCCCAGCGCCGTAGAGCGCAACAGCCGGCCAAGCCACACTGTCGGTTGCGGCTGCCCAAGCCAGCAGTGCGCCCCAATTGAACGCCAACCCCAAAAATACTTGAGGCCACCAGGTAAAGCGTTTCGCGAAAGGATAGATGCAGACAATCGCCAAGGAGGCGATCCCGAGCCAAATGGCCGTCCAGCTGAACGTGAGCAGAATGCCGAAGGCGAGCAGTGATTGGACCACCATCCATACCAAGGCTCCGCGCACGGTGACTTGACCCGATGGAATAGGGCGCGACCGGGTACGCTCGACGGCGCCGTCAAAATCACGGTCAGTGATGTCGTTCCAGGTGCAACCGGCGCCTCGCATCAACCATGCCCCGATGGCACATCCGATCACGATCCACAGGTGTTGAAGGGTGAAACTGCCGTCGTGAAGAGCTACGGCAAAGACACCCCAAAGACAGGGGATCAGCAAAAGCCACGTACCAATCGGGCGATCCGCCCGGCTGAGACGCAGATAGGGGCGTGTCCAATGAGGAGCGTATCGGTCCACCCAATTGCCAGATGCGGCATCGGCCACTTGTCCTTGGGTCTCGGCCTCGGTCATATGCTTTTCCATGAAAGCTGCAAAAGTCAGGCTCTATGTAGATCAGCCTCTGGGGGAGGGGCAATCGGTCCCCGTGACGCGGGACCAAGCGCACTATCTGTTCGGCGTCATGCGTCTTGGGATTGATGAGCCTGTGCTTCTGTTCAACGGCCAAGCCGGTGAATGGTATGCAAAGGTCGTTGAGGCTGGCAAGCGAGGCGGATCGCTGCGCTGCGTCGAGCAAACGAAAGCACAAATGAACCCGCCGGATGTCTGGCTGCTTTTCGCGCCTATCAAAAAGGCGCGCACGGACTTCATTGTGGAAAAAGCGGCTGAGTTGGGCGTTGCACGCATTTGCCCGGTTCAAACAGAGTTTACCAACGCAGAGCGCATCCGCCGCGACCGTCTGCAAGCGCATGCTGTTGAAGCCGCCGAACAATGCGGTGGGACGTACGTTCCGCAGGTGGATGATATTAAGAAACTGTCGGACGTCTTGGCTGCTTGGCCAAAAGATCGCAACCTCATCTTCTGTGATGAAGATTTGGCAGGAGAGGCAACCGCAACGCTGCCACCCGCACCGGCTGCAATTCTCATCGGGCCTGAAGGCGGGTTTTCCGCGAAAGAGCGCGAACGCCTTCGTGAAGTAGCGACCAGCATCTCCCTTGGCCCACGGATCCTGCGCGCGGACACTGCGGCAACGTCTGCTTTAACGCTCTGGCAGGCATCGCGCGGGGATTGGTCATGAACACCGAGCCCATCGTGCGCCTCCATCTGTTCTTTGCAACAGAGAATGATCGGGCCGTAATTGTTCGGCAGGGGCCGACGCGACAATTTCGGATGATCTTGTGGCACCGGGACACCGATACATTCGAGGATGGTCAATGGATCAAACAGAAGGTCTACATCGATAGATGCGCACTTTCGCCGGATGGGCGGCACTTTCTGTTTTTCGTCCTCGATGGAAGATGGGGCTGCGAGGCTTGGGGAAGCTATTCCGTGTTAAGCCAGCCACCGTACTGGACGGCCCTCGCGCTTTTCCCGCAAGGCGATACATGGAGCGAACAGTCTCTGTTCCTGGATAAAACGCACTATTTTGCCTGGGGCGGAGCAGATGTCATCGGTCGCGAAAAAAACCTCACACGAGTGACGTTCGGGGAACCGTCAAAGGGATGCAGCACAGGCATTCGCTTGATGAACGGCCAACGCGCACCACTTGATCGTAAGCTGACCAAGCGTTTGCTTTCGGACCCAACTCCCAAAGATGCGGGTGAGATATTTGATCGACTGTCTGAACCGCAGACCGATGCTTTGACGCGGTACGACACACAAGGTGGAAAGCTCTATCACCGAAGGGGAATGGAACTTGAGCTCATTCGCGACTTCACGGACATGACCTTTGAACCCGTTCGCGCGCCTTACGATTGGCGGGCTGACGGGGCTGAACCCTGGCACCCATTGAAAGACGAGACATGAGTTTCATTAGGCCCGAAGTGCTGTCTGCGTTAAAGCGTTGGCGCGAGGCGATCATTGCAGGGGTTATCCTGCTTGGTTCACTTCAGGCAGCGTCGGCCACGACCGGTCTCATGAACGCGTTCGCGTGGGTGACGGCCTTGATTGGCGCGGCGCTCTTCATTGAAGGGGTGCGTCGCGCGCGGCTGCCGCAAGAAACCGGCGGCGTTGGCGTGGTTGATGTCGACGAACGACAGATCACTTATTTCGGGCCGCATGGTGGTGGTGCGCTTTCGATCAATGAGTTGTCGCGGATCAAGGTTCGGACCACAGCGGATGGCCCTGCTTCATCGGACTTCTTCTGGGAGTTTACAGACAAAGCAGGACAACGCCTGACGATCCCGGGGGATGCCGAGAACGCATCGGCGCTTTTTGACGCTCTGACTGCCCTGCCCGGGGCGGACTACGAAGCGGTCATAAAGGCGTCCGGGTCCATGGAGGCGCAAGAGTTTCTTGTGTGGGAACGCACACCGGCGCTGCGCATTGACACCTGAGCCAATTCGCGCAACTCAAACATTTCGAAAGCAGCAGGCGGGAGCGCTTCCATGTCCATTCCCCAATCCGGCGGCGACCCGATTGAACGGCACGACCAGTTGGCCGAGTATCTGGCCTCCGGGTGCAAGCCGAAAGACGAGTGGCGGATTGGAACCGAGCACGAGAAGTTCGGATACTGCAAAGACACGCTCAAACCGTTGCCCTACGACGGACCTCGCTCGATCAAGGCGATGCTGGAGGGTCTGCGCGACCAGTTCGGATGGTCCGCACTGGAAGAGGGTGGAAACATCATCGGTCTGGTGAAGGATGGCGCTAATATCTCGCTGGAACCTGGCGGTCAGCTTGAGCTCTCCGGCGCTCCGCTAGAGACCGTTCACCAAACCTGTGATGAGGTGAACGAGCACCTCAGGGAAGTCAAAGCTGTCGCCGACAAGATTGGAGCGCGGTTCATCGGTCTGGGGTCTGCCCCGCATTGGACACATGATGACATGCCACTGATGCCGAAAGGTCGGTACAAGCTCATGGATGGCTACATGCAAAAGGTCGGTGAGCTTGGAACCTCAATGATGCGTCGCACTTGCACTGTTCAGGTAAATCTCGATTTCGCCTCAGAGGCCGACATGGTCCAGAAGCTGAGAGTGGCTCTGGCCCTTCAGCCCGTTGCTACGGCCCTGTTCTCGAACTCGCCTTTCACCGAAGGAAAATTGAACAGTCACAAAAGCTGGCGGAGCCGTATCTGGCGCGATCTGGACCCGGACCGTACTGGCATGTTGCCCTTCGTATTCGAAGACGGCTTTGGTTTTGAGGCATGGGTGGAGTACGCCCTCGATGTGCCGATGTACTTCGTCTACCGGGACGGGCGGTACATCAATGCGCTTGGCATGTCCTTTCGGGATTTCTTGAAGGGGGAGCTGCCAGCGCTTCCGGGCGAAAAGCCGTTGATGAGTGACTGGGCGGACCATCTCACAACGCTTTTCCCGGAAGCGCGCATCAAGAAATTCATCGAGATGCGTGGTGCAGATGGTGGTCCATGGCGGCGGCTTTGCGCGCTGCCGGCATTTTGGGTTGGACTGATGTATGACCAAGCCGCGCTCGATGCGGCGTGGGACCTGGCCAAGGGCCTGGATACCGAAACGCGCCAGGCGCTTCGCGTGGCTGCATCTGTAAAGGGTTTGGCGGCCGAAGTTGGGCCGGTCAAAATGTCTGACCTTGCGCGCGAAGCGGTCGCAATCGCTGAAAGCGGGTTGAAAGCGCGGGCACGAGAAGGCGCAGGCGGGTTGTTGCCGGACGAAACGCACTTTCTGAACGCTTTGAAGGAAACACTCGACAGCGGAGAAACGCCTGCGGACGAATTGATCCGGCGCTACGAGAGCGATTGGTCAGGTGATGTGACCAGAGTTTTTGCCGACTACAGCTATTGATGCAGGTGCAGCGATATTGTTGCTGCAACTGCGCAACACTCAAGATGTAGTTGTTTGCGCGACACTTGCTGTTTAACCTTGCGTCAACGACACAAGAGGTGCTGCAATCAGGGGTGTCGCGCACGGTCATTTTTAGCGTGCCTATTTCGATCAGTTTCGTCGTGGAGCGAACGCTCCTGATTGTGGTTACGTTGATCTTTTATCAAAAAGCGGAACAACCGGTCGGCGCGCAGCCGCGTAACCGGGAACGCCCCTGTCAAGGCGTTCTGCCAGTTCTGGCAACCTTCGTACCGGAACACGCGGGAAAAGATGGTGCTCCCGGTGATAGAACATCAGATATGCCAGCCGCGCGAGGATCCCGCGTTGTGACCGCGCAGCCAAGCCCGTGTCGCCTGTGCCTTGATGTGTGATCCAGACCGCGAAAAGGGCGGTCAAACACTGTGCGATGATCATTGCGGCGACGTGCCATACCAGGACGCCCCCAAGCACGATTGCCAGTCCGATCATCAAAAGGTTCAGCCCCCAATCAATGGCAATTCGCACGCGTCCCGTTGGTGTTGACCCGAGCCAAGCCTCACGGTTCACATCCAGCGGAAACTTGGGGCCATACCGGAGCACCTCCCAAAAGGTCATGTGTCCGCATTTGCCTTCGAAGTCACCCGGTCCCATGGCGTGCTTGTGATGCAGCATGTGGCCATACGCAACCGCGGTGTTTGAGGATCCCATCAAGAAGCTGAGCCAATGTAAAACCAGGCGGTCTCCCCAGCGCGGCAGGCCTAAGTTGCCGTGGATTGCCTCATGGTTCAGGCGCAAGGCACATAGGAAGAACATGAACGACGCCAAAAAACCCAGCGGCCAGTACGGCGATGCGAAGAAAAGCCAGCTGACAAGAAGCCACGGAAGCGGAAGGGAGAGCTCATGGACGGTGTCCCGCTTGCGCATCGGCTGAAGGTCGTTCCACCGAATTCCAACAGGGGCGCGTTCGGTCTTGTGGTCACACATTGCATTCACCTCTTAAGTACAAGAAGGCCTTAGTCTGACCGGTCTTGGGTTTTGGAGACTTGATAGAGAAAGCCGAAAGCCAGGCCCCAAAGAGGCGCAAAAACGCAACCAAACCCGAAGATGAAATCTGCATAGTCCGGGCTGTTGCCGGTGACTTCCAGATACGCCCTGGTGGGCAGATACGAGACGAAATGCGCGGCGAGGCCCAGGATTGCTTGGCCGAGGGCTCCGGCGTTGAAGTACCTGATCCCAAGCCAAAACGCGGGCGCACCAAAAAGAAGGTATGTCGGCCATCCGAAGAAAATGGCAAAGACGGGGATCGCGTAAATCCAGAACGTGAAAAGCGCCACGCAAAATGGGGCGAAGAAGAGTGCGAGAACGAAGGCGAGCCAATCAACTGGACCGCCTTCCCTTATTTTTGAAACTACAGTTGTTTCTGTCATGACTGAAACTCCAAGTCAAAATTTTTAAGCTTGCTTGTTTCCACCGGGTAGAAAGCGCGTGATCTTGGCGCCCAGTTTCAGGGCGCCCAGGTGAACAGCCCGTGGGAGGCGCGCGACATCCGCGTACCAACGGTCAAACAAGCGCATGGTATCGAGCGTTTCCTCGATGCGCCCAACGTTTTCCTTCGGTGTGCCATCTTCACGCGCCTCTACAAGAACACGTTCCAAGGCAGCCAGCGTTGGGGCAAACTCCCGTTCGCGTCGTCCTTCGATCACAACGAGCGCCAGATCGAACATGTCACGGATCGATGTGAAATGGTCGCGGCGGTCACCAAGCTGACGTTCAACGGACACAAGCTTCCAAGTTTGTAGCTCTTTCAACCCGGTCGACACGTTCGACCGCGCGATACCCAGAGTATCCGCGATCTCGTCCGCTGGCAGTGGTTTGTCAGCCAAATGCAGCAGCGCGTGAATTTGCGCGACCGAACGATTGGTGCCCCATTTGGCACCCATCTCTCCCCAGTGGAGAATGAAATCTTGCATAGCTGGCGTCAGTTTCATCTTAATCACCAATTTCTGTCATGACTGAAATAACTGATCGTACTGACCGAGTCAAGAAATTTGGTCCTGAAACGGTGACGCCTTTTCTAAGCGGTGTCCCTTGCCTATACAGCCGCCATGAGTTTTCGCGCACGGCATCTTCTTGGAATCGAGCATCTCGCACCCGATGAGATCGTGACACTTCTTGACTTGGCCGATAGCTACGCTGCCTTGAATCGCAGCGACAGCAAACACAGCGACGCGCTTTCAGGGCTGACGCAGATCAACATGTTCTTCGAGGCTTCGACCCGAACACAGGCGAGCTTCGAACTGGCCGGCAAACGCCTCGGCGCTGATGTGATGAACATGCACATGCAGGCCACATCGCTCAAAAAGGGCGAGACGCTCATCGACACGGCATTGACGCTTAACGCTATGCACCCAGACCTGTTGGTTGTCCGCCACCCACACTCTGGCGCGGTCAATCTGCTTGCGCAAAAGGTGAACTGTGCGGTTCTGAATGCGGGGGACGGTCGGCACGAGCATCCGACACAAGCTCTGCTGGATGCGCTGACCATCCGGCGCGCCAAGGGCCGCCTCCATCGGCTGACGGTTGCAATCTGCGGTGACATCGCACACAGCCGCGTTGCGCGGTCGAACATTCATCTGCTTGGGAAGATGGAAAACCGTGTCCGCCTCGTTGGTCCTCCGACGCTTCTTCCGTCTCAAGCGGGCGAGTGGGGGGTCGAAGTCTGCACCGACATGGTCGCAGGCTTGCAGGATGCAGACGTCGTCATGATGCTGCGGCTTCAAAAAGAACGGATGGACGGCGCCTTCATTCCCTCTGAGCGCGAGTACTTCCACCGGTTTGGCCTGGATGCCGAGAAGCTCGGTCACGCAAAACCGGATGCCATCGTGATGCATCCCGGCCCCATGAATCGCGGGGTCGAGATTGACGGAACAATCGCAGACGATATCAACCGGTCGGTCATCCAGGATCAGGTCGAAATGGGTGTTGCCGTGCGCATGGCAGCGATGGACTTACTCGCGCGAAACTTGAAAACCGCGCGATCCGAGGAAGGCATATTGGTCTGAGATGGCGGCGGGTGCTTCCATCGACGACCCGTTCAAAGTCCTTTCGTCCGAGCGCGGTGTTGTGCGCGTGTTCACCACGGAATTGGATGTGGAAGGCAGCTCCGCAGTGACGCCCGGCAACGTACATCGCCTGCTTGGTTCAAACCTCGACCTGGATGAAAGCCGCATCGAGGTTTTCCCTTCCACAGCGCTCGATGCGATGGGTTTGTCACTCTACCTTCAGGAAGGTTACGGAATCCCGGAGCAGGATTTGCGCGGGGTTACCGCTGCGCTGGACAGTTTGAAAGGTCTGATCATCCTCGTTGGCTCAGCAGCCTTCAAGGGGCAGGCGCAAACATTGGAGCCAAACGTGGCCCTCCGATTTGTCGGACTGTTCAGGGAACCGGCAATGGCACCGCCCGAGAAGATGAGCGTGCCGGAGGCTGCCAAGGGTCCGCTTGGAGAAACCGTCCCTAACATGCCGTCAGAGACAAGCCGTGGGAGCACTTGGCCTATTGCGGTGCTCATGCTTCTTTTGGTGATTGCTCTTGTGCTTGTTTTGGTCTTCTGACACCTCATCGCCATGGCTCCGATCCTGTTTCAAAACGCGCGCTTAATCGACCCCGAGGCCGGAACAGACCAAATCGGGTCATTGGCCGTTGCGGAGGGCCGCATTGTCAAAGCCATGGGACTGGAAGGCGCAACAGTTCTTGATTGCGCTGGTAAATGTCTCGCCCCGGGGATCGTCGACATCGGCGTCAAGGTGTCCGAACCGGGCGAGCGTCACAAGGAAAGCTTCCGAAGCGCTGGGCAAGCGGCTTCGGCAGGTGGTGTCACCACCATCGTGACCCGCCCGGACACGCTTCCCGCGATAGACACGCCGGAAGCGCTGGAGTTCGTCCGACGGCGTGCGAACGAAGCGGCGCCGGTCAATGTTCTTCCGATGGCATCGCTGACGCGCGGGCGAGAGGGCCGAGAAATGGCCGAAATCGGCTTTCTGCTCGATGCCGGTGCCGTGGCGTTCACAGATTGCGACAACGTTGTGAGCAACACTAAAGTGTTTGCCCGTTGTTTGACCTATGCGGCATCGCTGGGCGCGCTGGTCATTGCGCACCCGCAGGAGCCAATCTTGTCGCAAGGCGCTGCGGCGACAAGCGGGAAGTTTGCTGCGTTGAAAGGTCTCCCGTCGGTTTCTCCGATGGCGGAGCGTATGGGGTTGGATCGCGACATTGCTGTCGTGGAGATGACGGGGGCCAAGTATCACGCCGATCAGATCACGACAGCGCGGGCGCTGCGAAGACTGGAGCGCGCGAAAGACGCTGGCCTCGATATCAGCGCGGGCGTGTCGATCCACCACCTGACCCTGAACGAGTTCGACGTTGGCGACTATCGGACCTTTTTCAAAGTCAAACCGCCGTTGCGTTCGGAAGATGACCGTTTGGCGGTTGTCGATGCCGTCGCAAGCGGTTTGATTGATGTTATCTCATCCATGCACACACCGCAGGACGAGGAATCCAAGCGCTTGCCGTTCGAGGAAGCTGCGTCTGGCGCCATAGGATTGGAAACTCTTCTGCCGGCGCTGATGCGCTTGGTGCATGCTGGCCATTTGGACCTGCCCACACTTTGGCGCGCCTTGTCTTTCAATCCGGCGAAACGGCTGGGGCTGGACTGTGGGCGGCTCACAGCTGGCGCCCCGGCAGACCTTGTTCTGTTTGACCCCGACGCGCCCTATGTGCTCGACCGGTTCAAGCTCAAGTCCAAATCCAAGAACACGCCGTTTGACGAAGCGCGGCTGCAAGGAAAGGTTCTTGGAACATGGGTCAAAGGGAACCGCGTCTTCTCCATCGCTTGAGACGGCTGTGCCCAGAACTGACTTCTCGATTTTCGGCCTGAACATTTCAGGATAGAAGACCGGCACCAGACGTTAGGACCAATTGAAATGCCAGTGTTCGACACGCCGTTTTTGGCGCTTCTGATTGTTGCAGCAGGCGCTTACCTGTTGGGGTCGATTCCATTTGGGTTGGTCGTTGCCAAGATCATGGGGCTGCCAGACCCAAGAACGATTGGGTCAAAGAACATTGGGGCTACGAATGTCTTACGGACGGGCTCCAAGGTTGCGGCACTCGCAACCGTGCTTCTTGACGGGGCGAAGGGCTTGGTTGCCGTCCTTCTTGCGAGGGCGTTCGCGGGTGAAGACGCCGCACAGGTTGGTGCGCTTTTCTCGTTTCTGGGCCATTGTTACTCCTTTGTACTCGGCTTCAAAGGCGGCAAGGGCGTCGCGACGTTCCTTGGCACGCTTTATGGTCTGTCCTTTGTTTTGGGTGCCGCAGCCTGTCTGACTTGGCTGGCCGTTTGTATCGTCACCAGATACTCATCCTTGTCCGCCTTGATCGCCGCCGCCGCGACACCGGTCTTTGCGTTGGCGACCGGACGTTCAGAGATGGTTGTGATACCCGTTCTCATGGCGCTGGTGCTGTTTTGGCGTCACCGTGAAAACATCTCCCGCCTGCGTGACGGTACGGAAAGCAAGGTGGGGTCGAGTTCGTCATGAAAGATGATGACACCTTTGTTGTGGCTTTCGACAGTCTGCCCATCGGTGGCTACGGGGGCACCTACAACGGCAAGCGTTATCGGTTGAACAAAACCATCATGGCGACCGGTCGGTCGCAGAAGCTTGAAGCGGAAGAGTTGGGCGGCAACGATTACATCAGCTTCAATCTGTATCGCCTGGCCTCTGGCGAAAGCCTGTTGAAGCCCTGTGAGATGCCAGCGGAAAAAGTGATCGACTTCGTGCGCAACGTCGTGCCGGATTGAAGTTGATGGGTCCGGCATCTAACTTCGACACCATGGGATACTGGGAGATGAGAGCCGCCCTTGAATGGCAAGTGGCGATGGGGGCTGACGAAGCCATCCTGGACGCGCCCGTTGATCGGACCGAAGCACCGAAACCGACTGAGACAGTCACAAACACGGTTGAAACCGTGGTTGTGCCGGACGTGGACGCCGTTGCGGTATCTCGTGATCTTGCCAAGGGCGCTGCGGATTTGGCAGCCCTCAAAAGCGCGATGGAAAACTACGATCTTTGCGAGTTGAAGCTTGGCGCCAAGCAGCTTGTCTTTGCCGATGGCCAACCAACCGCACGGGTTATGATCGTCGGCGAAGCGCCCGGCCGCGATGAGGACATGCAAGGCAAACCCTTTGTTGGACGTGCCGGTCAATTGCTGGACCTGATGTTCAGCCATATCGGGCTATCCCGCGAGACACCTGATCCCGAGGCGGCGCTTTACATTACAAACGTGCTGCCTTGGCGACCACCGCAGAACCGCGATCCGAAGCCGAACGAAATGGCGATGATGCTTCCGTTTCTCGAACGCCACGTGGAACTCATCGATCCTGATGTGATTGTCGCGATGGGCAACCATGCGTGTCAGGCCTTGCTGGGCAAGCGCGGGATCACGCGGCTGCGCGGAACTTGGAGCGAAGCGTTGAACAAACCAACACTTCCAATGTTCCATCCGGCCTACCTATTGCGCACGCCCGAAGCGAAACGGGAGGCTTGGGCAGATCTGCTGTCACTGAAAGCCAAGCTGGGGAGCGTCGGGTCATGAGCCGCATAGACGAAACACTCGAATTCCTGCCGGTGCGGATTGCCGTGCTCACAGTCAGTGACACAAGAACGTTGGAAGAAGACAGGTCGGGCGATACGCTGGTTGCCCGCATAGACGCGGCGGGTCACATATTGGCGGATCGCTCAATCGTTCAGGATGACCGCGCCCAAATCGCTGCGAAACTGCGTGAATGGTGTGCCAATCCGGACATCGACGTGGTTCTTTCCACGGGTGGAACAGGTTTGACGGGTCGGGATGTCACTGTCGAAGCGCACCGCGACGTTTATGAGAAAGAAATCGAAGCGTTCGGCACTGTATTCACGCATGTTTCCATGGCGAAAATCGGGACATCCGCTGTCCAATCCCGTGCGTGTGGTGGGGTTTCAAACGGAACATACCTCTTTGCTCTCCCAGGTTCGCCCGGTGCTTGTAAGGACGCGTGGGACGAGATTTTGGCGTTTCAACTCGATTATAGGCACCGTCCCTGTAACTTTGTCGAGATCATGCCGCGACTTGACGAACATTTGCGACGGAAATGACGCCAACGTGCGTTAGATGTGAGTGACCTTTGCTAATACGCGGCAAAGACTTACATTATTGTTGGAAAACAGAACCCGGAAGCAAGTTTCGTGCGCTTTATCAGACGCTCTTTTGTTGGGCTTTTCCTCCTCGCCGTCACGGTGGGCCTGGTTACGTATGCTAGTCATTCCGTTTGGGTCGCAATTGACGCCCGGATGAACGAGGAAACACAAAGTCGTCCCGCGCGGGAACGGGTCTTTGCAGCAAATGTCGTTACGCTTCAGTTCGAAACCATTCAGCCTGTTCTGCGAACTTTTGGAGAAGTGCGGTCTCGTCGGTCACTCCAACTCAGGGCGACGTCTGGCGGTTCTGTCGTTTGGCTGTCCGAAGCTTTCGAAGAGGGCGGGTTCGTTCAGGCTGGAGACCTGTTGCTGCGGATCGATCCAGCAGAAGCTCAATCTGCCCTGGACACGGCGCAGACAGACAAGGACGAAGCCGAAGCAGACTTGCGGGACGCCGAGCGCGCACTTGTTTTGGCCAAGGATGAGATCAGGGCAGCAGAAGACCAAGTGCGTCTCAGAACCAATGCCCTGGCCCGACAGCAAGATTTGCTGGATCGCGGCGTTGGTTCACCGGCCGCTGTTGAAACTGCTGAAATTGCTCTGTCTGCCGCAGATCAGTCACTTTTGTCCCGCCGCCAGGCCGCCGCAACTGCGGAGGCGCGCATCGACCAGGCGACGACCGTGTTGCAACGTCGCCAAATTGCATTGCGCGATGCCGAGAGACGGCTCGCGGACACAGAGGTGCATGCGGCGTTTACGGGTGTTCTGAATGAAGTTTCTATCGTCGAAGGGGGTCTAGTGTCAGCCGGTGAAACCTTGGCCGAGCTGATCGATCCTGAGGCGCTTGAAGTCTCCTTCCGCCTGTCGACACCGCAATATGCCCGCTTCATCTCCGACAGCGGTCAGTTGGTCGGTGCGGATGTTGTCGTTTCTATCGACGTCCTCGGCCTCAGCCTGGAAGCCGCTGGCAGCATCAGTCGCGAGAGTGGTGCGGTTGCGCAAGGCCAAACAGGTCGCTTGTTGTTCGCGCGACTGGACGATGCGAAAGGGTTCCGGCCGGGAGATTTCGTGACCGTCAAAATCCAAGAGCCACCGCTGAATAATGTGGCCCGTGTGCGGGCGACGGCTGTGGATGCAGCCGAGACTGTCCTTGTTGTCGGAGAAGAAGATCGGCTCGACGTGGCCCAGGTGGAGGTTCTCAGACGTGAGGGAGATGACGTGCTCCTGCGCGCTAGCGGGCTCGCAGGTCGTGAGATCGTATCGGAACGGTCGCCGTTCCTGGGGGCTGGCATTCGCATTCGGCCAATCCGCCCGGAGGCTAACAACGCGCCGGTAGAACCGGACTTCGTCGAGCTCGACCCGGATCGGCGGGCGCGGCTCGTAACTTTTGTCGAAAGCAACACGGCGATGCCAGCTGAGGCGAAGGCGCGTGTCTTGTCGCAGCTTAAAGAAGACAAGGTCCCGGCCCGCATGATTGAGCGGATTGAGAGCCGGATGAACTAAGCACCTCTCGGAGAGAGATATGGCAAGAGATCTGGGTAAAGCGACAGGTGGAATTCTGTCTTACTTCGTGCGGCATCGCACGGCGGCCAACCTCTTGTTGCTCGTTTTGCTTCTTGCGGGCCTTTACGCCGTTCCTCAGATGCGGGCGCAGTTTTTCCCGGACGTCATCGTCGATGACATCGACATCAGCGTGAGATGGGACAACGCCGGTGCAGGCGATATTGATGCGTCCATCATTCAGGTTTTGGAGCCTGATCTGCAAAGCGTCGACGGCGTCATAGAAACCTCGGCACGATCGCGAGAAGGCACGGGGTCCATCACGCTTGAGTTTGAACCCGGTTGGGACATGACGCGGGCGCAAGAGGATGTGCAATCTGCCCTCGATGCTGTGGAGAACCTGCCGTCCGACGCAGACGCGCCCGAGTTTCGGCGCGGGCGATGGTCGGATCGGGTGACAGATGTCGTGATTACGGGTCCGGTCGGAGTTGACCAGCTTGCCAACTTCGCGGACGAGTTCGTGTCTCGCCTGTTTGCGGAAGGCATTACCCGGACAACCATTCGCGGGCTTGCTGCGCCCGAAACGGTTGTTGAAGTCACGTCGCTCGATTTGATGCGGTACGACGTGACCATGCAGCAAATCGCCAACGCCATCGCAGGCGAGGCCGAAGCAAGCCCCGCTGGCGATGTGTCGGGGTCTCAACGCGTCCGAACGGGAGTTGCCACGCGATCCGCGAGCCAAATTGCGGATATTGTCTTGAGAACGAGTGACAATGGCACCCAGCTGACTGTGGGTGATGTCGCGCAGGTCCGGGTTGGTGGTGTCGACCGGAACCGTGCCTATTTTGTGGGGGCCGAACCGGCCATCTCCGTTCGTGTCGATCGGTCGGCAAGTGGTGATGCCATTCGCATGCAGGGCGTGGTTGAAGAAGTAGCAGCCGATCTGGAATCGACCCTGCCACCCGGTGTGGAGATAGCCCTGATCCGCACCCTCGCTGAGACGATCACCGCGCGTTTGAACATCCTGCTGGACAATGGCCTGATGGGTTTGGGGCTGGTCGTTATCCTGCTGTTCCTCTTCCTGAACGCGCGCACCGCACTTTGGGTTGCAGCCGGCATACCAGTTGCGATGACAGCGGCTATCGCAATGATGTTTCTCGCGGGTTTGACGATCAACATGATCTCTCTTTTCGCGCTTATCATTACGCTCGGCATCGTTGTCGACGACGCGATTGTTGTTGGAGAGCACGCCGATTTCCGTGCCCGAACGCTTGGTGAAAGTCCGGAAGTGGCGGCTGAGAATGCGGCGCGCCGCATGTTCACACCGGTGTTCTCAGCCACGCTGACCACCGTCATTGCCTTCTTTGCTCTAACGCTGATCGGTGGACGGTTCGGCAACCTGGTTTTCGATGTGCCGATCACGGTGATTGTGGTTCTCATTGCCTCTTTGGTTGAGTGTTTCCTGATCCTGCCAAACCACATGAAGCACGCCTTGATGCACTCTGCGAAGGAGCATTGGTATGACTGGCCGTCTCGTCAGGTCAACAAGGGCTTCAGTTGGGTGCGCGAGACCCTGTTCCGCCCATTTATTGCCGGTGTGATCTGGGCCCGATATCCGGTTGTTGCACTTGTCCTTGTTGTCTTGGCCAGCCAGTCGATCCTCTTCATTCGGGGCGATGTGACCTGGAGGTTCTTCAACGCGCCTGAACGGAGTTCCGTGACGGGCAATTTCGCGATGGTGCCGGGCGCCACGCGCGAAGATACGTTCGAGTTCATGCGAACCCTCCAGCGCACAGTGGAAGAGGTCGCTGCACGCTACGAAGCCGAACATGGAACCAATCCGGTGCAGTTTGCGCTGGCCGAGATTGGCGGCACCACCGGGCGCGGTCTTTCGGGGCAGGAAACCAAGGAGGATTTTCAGCTCGGATCAATCGCCATCGAGTTGATTGATGCCGATTTGCGACCCTATTCCAGCTTCGCTTTCGTTGCGGAGCTTCAGGACGCGGTTCCGCGCCATCCGCAACTGGAAACCGTGAGCTTCCGGGGCTGGCGCTCGGGTCCAGGGGGAGATTCGATTGATGTCGAACTCTCTGGCGCCTCGTCCGAAGTTCTCAAGGAAGCAGCGGAATCCCTGAAAGCCCAACTGGCCCAGTTCGGTGAAATCTCGGCTCTGGAAGACTCGATGTCCTATGACAAGGAAGAGTTGATCTTGCAGCTCACTCCGCAAGGTCAGGCACTGGGCTTGACTATCGACGACCTTGGTCAGACCTTGCGTGCCCGATTGAATGGGATCGAGGCAGCAACTTATCCGGATGGTCCCCGTTCGGCAGCTATACGGGTTGAGCTGCCCGCACGTGAATTGACTGCGGATTTTCTGGATCGATTGCTGATCCGGACGGGTCCGTCAGCGACCGGCGAAGGCACATTCGTGCCGCTTGCGGATATTGTGACAGTGGATCGCAAAACCGGGTTCTCAGTCATTCGTCGTGAGAATGGCGTACAGGTTATCTCAGTCACCGGAGACATCTCGGAAGACAACGCAGATCAGGCGACCGCCATCCAGGAGCAGTTGACCGACGTTATCTTGCCGAGGCTAGAAGAGGACTTCGGGATCTCCACCTACACAGCCGGGCTTGCCGAGCAGGAACGAGAGTTCCTGTCTGACGCGATGGTTGGTCTGGTGCTCTGTTTGGCTGGCATTTATCTGACCCTGTCCTGGGTGTTCGCCAGTTGGTCCCGCCCCTTTGTTGTGATGGCCATTATCCCGTTCGGTCTTGTGGGTGCGATTTGGGGCCACCACGCCTGGGACGTTCCCTTGTCGATGTTTTCAGTTGTCGGATTGATCGGCATGGTGGGTATCATCATCAATGACAGCATCGTACTCGTCACAACGGTGGATGAGTATGCTGAGGATCGCGGGTTGTTTCCGGCTATTATTGATGCCGCCGCTGACCGGCTTCGACCTGTTTTCCTCACAACGGCAACGACTGTCCTTGGCCTGACCCCGCTGCTTTATGAAACCTCACAGCAGGCACAATTCCTGCGCCCGACTGTGATTACTTTGACCTATGGCTTGGGCTTTGGGCTGGTCTTGGTTCTGCTCGTCGTTCCTGCATTTCTGGCGATTGGAAACGATATCTCGAGCAACACACGCGCCCTGCGCCGCGGCTTGTCGCGCAAGGACCGTGTGCCGGGCCTCGCAGGGCTTCTGGGTCTTGGCATTGTCGGGTTGGTCGGTTTGTTCTCGGCCACGCTCGGCAGCGCCATTTTCACGGGTGCTTTGCCAGCTGCTCTCGGTGGAAGCAGCTCGGTTTCTCTGGCGCTTGGTGCGTTTCTGGCTGGCTCGGCGGTTTGGGCCACAGTTTTGTGGCTGATCGCCAGTGCACGTTTTGGTCTTGCGTCGCGGGCCTAACGGCAGCCTTGCAACTCGATGGCGCGCCCGTTTCCGATCAACGTCATGCGCACATCCCCTCGGGCAAGTGCAAAAGGCTGAGCCGTCGGCGGCACCATTTCGACCTCGGCGGTCAATGCAGTCCCATCTTGCGACATGTCCGAGGGGGAGACCCATACGCCGGGGACTGACGTTTCAATGACGGCGATTTGCGCCTGAATACGTGCTTTCTTTGTAGCTGCCGCAAGACGCAGCCCGTCCGATATCGGGGTGATCTCGCATTCGAACGGCCCAGCGCGTTCCGGCTGATCCTTCATGCTCGTGCCGATGCTTGCGTCGTAAGAACCGCCTGCCGGCAGGTCTACGGCAAGGCGCAGCGTCATTGGAATGCACACTTCCTCACAGACCCCAACTTCGATCTCGCCCCGAAGCGCGACCGCTTCGGACGCATTGCGTGGGGTCACAACAAGCGGAAACACCACATCGCTGTCATACCCGATAGAGCGCAAACCGTTCTGATCCATGACCTTGGGAACCGGGTACATAACCTCGACATGCGCCAGGTTGCTTGATCCCGACCAATTGAAACGCGGTGGAATGCCGCCAGCGCCGGGTGCGCGCCAGTATGTTTTCCATCCGGCGGCCAGTTCAAGGTGCAGCCCCGACATGTGACGGCCATCTGCCTCACGCCATCCAGGCAAAAGCTCTCCGTCCACCGGCAAGCCGGAGTTTTGCGATATGGCAGGCGTCGCCAGAAGGCACGCGGCAGATAGGGCGAGGATTCTCAACATGACGCTGCATTATCCTTCGCAAAGCCGGGTAAGGAAATCACAATAGAGTAATGGTTCGTGATTGTGGCTGCTTAGCCCTTGATGCAACGCGGGAAAGCGCCAGTCTAATAGACATGGACGAAACAATGACATCACTTGATGGCCAGCTTTTGATCGCGATGCCCGGAATGGGAGATCCGCGATTCGAAAAAAGCGTTGTTTTCATGTGCTCACACTCGGCGGATGGAGCCTTGGGATTGATTGTGAACAAGCCCTCCCGGGAAATAGGGTTCCGCAATCTTCTTGAGCAGCTTGGCTTGGAAATCGACCATGAGCGGCGGGACATTCGGGTGCATTTTGGTGGACCTGTGGAAAATGAACGTGGCTTTGTTTTGCACAGCAGCGACTACATCGCAGAGAAGGCAACGCTGCAAGTTGGCTCGCAGTTCGGCATGACCGCCACTTTGGACGTGCTGGAAGAAATTGCCAGCGGGTCGGGCCCGGCTTCAGCCATATTGGCGCTCGGATACTCAGGTTGGGGGCCGGGACAGTTGGAAAGCGAGATCTTGCAAAACGGATGGCTGACCTGTGAGGCCAGCCCCGACCTTGTTTTCGGTACAGATGACGGTGCGAAATGGGAAGCCGCGCTGAAGAGCCTTGGGGTCGATCCCCTATCGCTTTCCGCAACTGCCGGGCACGCATGATACACGCGCAGTAAAAAGGGCCACTCGATAGAGCAGCCCTTTAAAGCGTTATCAAAGCACAATCATTCCTTGATGGTAATCCGACCGTCGGTGAAGGGTGTCACCGGGCCTTGTGCCGCCATGTATTCGGCAGTCACATCGGCAAGGTCAGGTCCAAAGTCATAGGCGTTCTCGGCATTGACGAACATGTCGTATCCGTCGCCACCGTTGCGCAGATAGTTGTTCGACACGACACCGTACATCTTATCCATTTCGATTGGCGCTCCGCCAACCATCACGTCGCTGATCCGGCTACCCGGTTCAGAGGACGGATCGAATGTGTAGCTTATGCCAGAGACTTGCGGAAAACGCCCTGCACCATCCTCCAACTGGCTTACACCGTTCTCCAACGCGGCGACGATCGTTGCACCGGAGACTTGAAACGTGGAAAGCGTGTTCTGGAACGGCAAAACAGTGAGCACTTCACCCTTTGTGATCGGTCCAGCATCAATGGAGGCGCGGATACCGCCGCCGTTTTGAATGGCGATCTCAATGCCCTGATCCTTCACACGGTCAAGCATGGCATCGGTGATGATATTGCCCATTGGGCATTCCATCGCGCGACAGACACTCCGGTCGCCCTCAATCGAATCCGCGGCTTCAGCCACAACTTCATTGCGGATTTCGTCCAAAGGTCCGGCCAGTTCCGCAATCCGTGCCTTAGTTGCTTCATCCTCGGCGACACTTGCGTCTAGCAATATCGGTTCACCGCTGGCAGAGGTGACGTTTCCTTCGTCATCGAAAACAACCTCCAATTCACCCAGATACTTGCCATAGGCATAGGCCTGGACGATCGGCACACCGTTCACGACATCCGGATACGGTCCATCTGCGTCTTCATCCGTGTTGGACAGGAACGTGTTGGAATGCCCCCCAACGATCAGGTCAACGCCCGTGGTGTTCAGTGCAATCACGTTATCTGTCGGATAGCCGGAATGGCTCAGAAGGATGATCTTGTTGACGCCTTCAGCCGTCAGCGCATCCACTTCAGCCTGAACAGCCGGCGAGGGATCGGTGAAGGTGATGTTGGGGCCGGGTGAGCTGAGTTCATCGTTATTGCGCGGTGTCACACCAACCAGACCGATCTTCTCTCCCGCCTTCTCGACAACTGTCGATTTCAGCACAAGGTCCTTCAGCGCAGGCTCACTCGACAGGTCAGCGTTCGACATCAGCACAGGAAACTCTGCCTTGTCGATAAACGCAGCAAGGCTTTCGGGCCCGTGATTGAACTCGTGGTTGCCTACCGCCATCGCGTCGTAGCCAAGCTTGTTCATCATCTCGGCTGCGACATCGCCACGGTAGAACTGATAGAACAGCGTGCCTTGGAACATGTCGCCGGCATCAACCAAAAGGAAGTTGTCATGCCGTGCCTTTGCAGCTTCAACCGCTGTCACAATGCGCGGCATACCGCCGAAGCATTTACCTTCGGCATTGTCCTCTTCCGAGCAGCCGGAATCAAACCTGTTGATTGGCTCGAACCTGTCATGGAAGTCATTGGTATGTAGAATCGTGATGCTGTATTCGGCCAGCGCCATTGGAGCTGAAATTGCCAACACTGCACCGCTCAGAAGCAGTTTCTTGATCATCTTTTATGATCCCCCTGTTGTATTCTCATGGATCAGATTGCCCCTATCCCAAGGAGGTGTCAAAAGATGTCGCAGAACCACTCGGACCCGACGCATGGCGATCATCTACAAAATCTTCCGCGCTCCGGAATATGCTGAATTTGTAACCAACGGACGGACGCGAGGCGCTCCGATCGATGTCGCGGACGGGTACGTGCATCTTTCGACGCGCGATCAGGTGGTGGAAACCGCGGCCAAGCATTTCGCGGGTGAAGCGGACCTTAAACTTCTGGGCATCGAAGCCGACGACTTGGGTGACGCCCTGAAATGGGAACCGTCCCGAGGGGGAGCTCTGTTCCCGCATCTTTATCGTGAACTGCGTGTTGCAGATGTGGCATTCGAACATGATCTGCCCCTTGCGGACGGTCACCACAATTTCGACGGCCTGCTCACGTGATTGAGCGTCTGGCTTTGACGGCGCTGCGCGCAGTCGATCCCGAGCGCGCGCATGGGCTTGCCTTGCGTGCCTTGCCGCTCGCGTCGCTTCCGGGGCCGGTGGAGTCACCCAGGCTGGTGACACGGCTGGCTGGCATCGACATGCCGAACCCCATCGGGCTTGCTGCTGGCTTTGACAAGAACGCAACGGCGATGTCGCATCTCATGCAGGCCGGTTTTGGCTTCTTGGAAGTCGGCGCGGCAACCCCGAAGCCGCAACCGGGCAATCCGAGGCCACGGTTGTTCCGTCTGGTTCGGGACCGCGCCGCCATCAACCGCTTTGGTTTCAACAATGATGGTGTGGATGCCATTGCCGACCGGCTTGCAAATCGTCCGGACGGTATCCCCGTCGCCCTCAACATCGGTGCCAACAAGGATAGCGCGGATCGCGCGGCAGACTTCGCCCATGTCATGAAAGTCACGCGGACACTCGTAGACTTCGCCACAGTCAATGTGTCCTCCCCGAACACGGAGAAACTGCGCGATCTTCAGGGCCCGGCGGCCCTCAAAGCGCTGCTGGACGGCGTTCTATCAGAAAGTGGTAAGACACCGGTCTTCCTGAAAATTGCGCCTGATCTGACAGAAACCGAAATCGCTGAGATTGCGGGGGTTGCGCTTGAATCCGGGGTTGCTGGCATCATCGCGACCAATACAACTTTGGCCCGCGACGGTTTGGTCAGTCGCCGCAGAGGCGAACAAGGCGGTCTCTCCGGCCGGCCGTTGTTTGTTCCGTCAACCCGCGTTCTGGCGCGACTTTACAAGGAAACCGGCGGCGAACTTCCTCTTATCGGCGTCGGCGGCGTCTCTTCTGCTGCGGATGCCTACGCCAAGATCAAGGCGGGCGCGTCAGCCGTGCAGCTTTACACGGCAATGGTTTTTCACGGCTTGTCACTGGCCCATCGACTGGCCCGCGGCGTCGATGAAATGCTGTCCCATGACGGGTTCGCCAACGTGTCCGACGCGGTCGGGACAGATGTGGAGCATTGGCTATGACGGTAACCATCTGGCACAACCCGCGCTGCTCAAAGTCGCGGATAACGCTGTCTCTTCTGGAAGAGCAGGGGATCACACCAACAGTGCGTCTCTACCTTCAGGACAGCCCAACGGCAGAAGAAATCAAGGACGCTTTGCGGGCATTGCAACTGCCGCCGGGCAAGCTCGTGCGTAGGGGCGAAAAAGAATACAAGGATGCCGGTCTTAGTTCCGACAGCAGCGATGCCGCGTTGATTGATGCGATGGCGCGCTTTCCTAAGCTCATTGAACGGCCCATCGTTTTCGCCAATGGGTCCGCGAAAGTCGGGCGCCCACCGGAAGCCGTTCTGGATATACTCTAAGGCGTGGGATTGCGTTCGGCAGCGCGCTCGAGTGCGGGGTATCGCATGCCCAAGGTGACAGTTCGTGCAACGAACGAAATCAAAAGTGCGGCCCAAAGCCCGTGGTTTCCATAGGTTGGATGCAGCAGCCAAACGCATAGGAAATAAACGGCGCAGGAGACGGCCATCATATTGCGCATGTCTGCCGTCCGCGTCGCGCCAATGAAAATCCCATCCAGCATAAAGGCCCCAAGGCTAAGAAGCGGGACAAACACCATCCAGGGCAGGTAGGTCCGGGCGGCCTCCCGAACCTCCGTCGACGTGGTCATAAGGTCGATGACCGTGCCGCCGAACACGGCAATGCCCAGCGATAAAACAACAACGATGACGCCACTCCAAAGCGTCGAAACCACAGCGGCCCGGCGTAAGCGATGGCGGTTTCGCGCGCCCATCGCCTGACCCACCAGTGTTTCTGCGGCGAAAGCGAAGCCATCGAGGGCGTATGCGATCACATGCAGAAATTGCAACAGCACCTGGTTCGCGGCGAGGGCAACGTTGCCTGCGCCAGCACTGAAGACGAGAAGGAACGACAGGAAGATCGCTTGCAACAGGAGCGACCGCAAAAGGATGTCACCATTCACACTGGCCATGAGGACCAACTTTGACTTGTCCAGAATGCGCGCGCGCTCCAACCAGAACGGTCGCGCAAACGCGTCTCGGCAAAACCACAAACCAAGAGCGAGGCCGGTCCACTCTGCGATAAAGGAAGCCCAGGCCACGCCCGCGACACCCATGTCCAGACCAAGCACCAAAACAAGGTTCAACAGCATGTTGAGCCCGTTCATCCAAATCTGAAGAACAAGGACTGCTTTGGTCCGCTCCGCCGCAATGAGCCAGCCCGTGATGCCGAACAAGGCAATCGCCGCCGGTGCGGACCAAATCCGGATGTTCATGTAGACAAGGGCTGAGGCCTGAACCTCAGGGGAGGCTTGCGATACCTCGAAGGCGATAGGAAACAGCACCGACTGCAAGGCAACAATCAGGACACCGGCACCGAAGCCAATCAACAAGGCGCGCGAAAGAAGTGCATCTGCTTCGCCCTGGTCACTTGCGCCAAGCGCCTGACTCGTCAGCCCGGTGATCCCCATGCGCAGAAATCCGAAAAGCCAGTAAAAGGCCGAGAGGATGACAGCGCCAATGGCAACCGCGCCAATCGGCACCGGGTCACCCATTTGGCCAACAACCGCTGTGTCCACCAGCCCAAGCAACGGCACTGTCGCATTTGAGATCACGATGGGCAGCGCGATGCTCAGGACCCGTCGATGCGTGATCTCGCGCTCCGCGTTCACGCGGTGGCGGGCATCAGGAAATGCCCTGTCCCCTGCGCAAAGGGCTTTGTTCTGTGGTCTTGCCACGCTTCCACATGAACAGAGGCATATCGCCGGCCTGACCGGTTCACCCGTGCGCGCGCATAGGCATCGCGGGGCAAGCCTGAGCGCAGGTAGTCGATGGTAAAATCGATCGTTTTGGGCATGCGCGGCATGTTTTCGGTCGTCAGGCTATCTGCATCAAGCCGGCCGCTTTCCACCTCTTCCCAGAGGAGTTGCCACCCCAACTCGATCAGCGCTGCTGTTTCAAGGAACGCAGCCGTAACGCCGCCATGAAGGGCTGGCAGGGCCGGATTGCCGATCAATGCGTTGTGAAACTTCAGAACCGAGGTCAATTCGTCCCCATGGCGTTCGAAGCTGATCTGCAGGAACTGCGCATAGGGAATGCCCTCGACGAGGGCGCGCAGGGCCGCATCACGCCTGTGTTTCACAACCTGAACCGGTTCAGGGGCTTTGCGGCTCATTTCTTGACCCCTTGCACTGTAAACGCTCCGGTTGCCGTTGCGACCGGGTCGGACGGGTCGCCGTCATGGGCCTTGGCGCGAACAAAAGCCACGCTGCGGGTGACGTGATAGCATTCCGCCGTCGCCGTGATGGTGTTCCCGGGTGTCGCGGCGCGCATGTAGTCAATGCGCAAGTCCAGAGTGGCCGTCATGGACGGCCCGCTTGGATGCGCCATCACCGCAGTCCCACCGCAGGTGTCCATCAACGCGGAAACTGCACCTCCGTGGATCACACCGGTCGCCGGATCCCCGATCAGGTTTTCGGCGTATGGCATCGACATTGTGGCAACCCCGTCGCCAACGTCGTCAACACGCATGGCCAGCGCCTTGCAGTGTGGCAGCGCTTCGATGAACTTGCGTGCGAGGTCACGTCTGGAGGGCGGCTCAGTCGTCATGGGTTCCTTCTTCCCCACTCAGCCGCCCCATGCAAGATGATTGATCCCGTGTCCGGCAATGACTAGGATCTGATCAGGGAGGATCGCATGAGCGAGGAGCGTTTGACGTTCAAAGAAATGTGCGCACGTTTCGACGTGACGCCTCGCACATTGCGTTACTACGAGTACATCGAGCTTCTCTTTCCTGAAAAGGACGGCCGTTCCAGGTTTTATCGTCCAAGCGAAATAGCCCGTATGACGCTTATTCTGCGGGGGCGACGCTGGGGGTTCTCACTCGAAGAAATTCGGCAGTGGCTGGAAATCTACGAAAAAGAAGGAACCGAACCACAGTATCGGGAATTTCTGCGTCTGGCCGATCGTCAGTTAAAAGCACTGACGGACGAACAGGCGAAACTGGAAGACACGATCAAGGACCTTTCGAAGGTTCGTGACGGAGTCGCACAGGACCTCGACAAGTCCTGACTCAGGCGCTTTCTGCGTTTTGACCGAACAGTAAAATTATCCGTGACGTTGCGTAGCGATACTCAAAGTTGCGTTCAAAGCGCTTTGACGCGGCGTTACGTTAACGTAAACGTAAGTTGACGTTGAACGAACTCTTTGGTGGTCTCATGTACGCCCGGCTTGATGAAACGGAGCATTTCCACATGACCGAGACGTATATGACAATACGCGAGATGTGCGATGCGTTCGATGTAACGCCGCGCACCTTGCGATTTTACGAAGCCAAGGAACTTCTGGCCCCGGAACGCCGTGGCACGAAGCGTTTGTTTACCCGGCGCGACCGCGCGCGCCTGAAGCTGATCCTCAAAGGCAAGCGCTTTGGATTCAGCCTGGAAGATATCCGGCAACTTTTGGACCTCTACGACCCAAATCAGGAAAACCGTCCGCAGATGAAGCGCGCCTATGAATTGGGCCTGGAACGCCTGGTTGATCTGGAAGCGCGGCGGAATGAACTGGAAGAGATCATAACTGACCTGAAGGCCAACCTTGAATGGGGCGCCAAATTGCTGGCCGACCCTCAAGAGACGGCGGCCGAGTAAGACAACCCAACGGGAGAGACCCATGCCCACCTACACGCCTCCAACCAAAGATCAGCAATTCCTGCTGCACGATGTGTTCAAGATCAGCGAAAGCGATATTCCCGGTTACGATGAACTGGATCGCGACTTCACCGCGGCGATTCTGGAAGAAGCCGGTAAGATCGCCGCAAACGTTTTGCAGCCGCTGAACACGGTGGGCGACAGCGAAGGGTGCACACTCGAAAACGGTGTGGTGCGCACCCCGACAGGGTTCAAAGCCGCGTGGGAAGAAATGGCACAAGGCGGCTGGATGGGTCTCGACGCCTCGCCCGACCACGGCGGGCAGGGCATGCCTTACTTGATCAATACCGCGACAGGAGAGCTTTTCTCGTCGGCCAATATGGCGTTCCAGATGTATGTGGGCCTTTCGCATGGCGCAGCATCTGCACTGGCCGTTCACGGCTCCGATGAGCAGAAGCAGACGTATCTGCCGCCGATTTACGAAGGTCGCTGGTCCGGTACAATGAACCTGACCGAGCCGCATTGCGGCACCGACCTTGGATTGATGCGCACGAAAGCCGAACCGCAGGGTGATGGCAGCTACAAGATCACGGGTCAGAAAATCTGGATCTCCGGTGGTGAAAACGATCTGGTCGAAAACATAGTCCACCTCGTCCTCGCCAAGACGCCGGATGCACCCGACGGGATCAAGGGTGTGAGCCTCTTTGTCGTGCCAAAATTCCTGGTCAAGGAAGATGGTTCCCTCGGCGAACGCAACAGCCTCTCCTGCGGCGGCCTCGAAGAAAAGATGGGCATCCACGGAAACGCCACCTGCGTCATGAACTATGATGGTGCGACCGGCTGGTTGGTTGGGGATCTGCACAAGGGCATGCGCGCGATGTTCACAATGATGAACGAAGCGCGTCTGTCGGTGGCGCTCCAGGGTTATACACAGGGCGAAGTCGCCTACCAGAACGCGCTCGGTTTTGCGAAAGACCGTTTGCAGGGCCGCGATGTGACAGGTGTGAAGAACCCAGATGGACCGGCGGATCCGATCATCGTTCACCCGGACGTGCGGCGGAACCTGATGGATCAGAAGTCGATGACAGAAGGCGGTCGTGCACTGGTGTACTGGGGCGCACAGATGATCGATCGTGCCCATCGCATGCAGGATGAAGATGCCGACGCGATGATCTCGCTCCTGATTCCGGTCATGAAGGGGTTTCTCACCGACAAAGGCTTTGAAACAACCGTTCTGGCACAGCAGACCCTCGGTGGCTCCGGCTTTACCAAGGAGTGGGGTCTTGAACAGTTCGTGCGCGATGCCCGGATTGCGATGATCTATGAAGGCACCAACGGCATTCAATCGCTCGACCTCGTCGGCCGCAAGTTGCCCGCCAATGGCGGCAAGGCGATCATGGCGTTCTTCGAGATGGTGAAGTCGTTCATCAAAGAAAACGAAGGCAATGAAGCCCTGAAGTCTGGCTTCCTCGATCCGCTCAAAGCAGCGTCAAAGGATCTGCAGGCCGCGGGCATGTACTTCATGCAGGAAGGCATGAAGAATCCGCTCAACGCTCTGTCGGGCAGCTACGACTTCATGCATCTGTTCGGCCACACCGTGGTTGGATTGATGTGGGCCGAAATGGCAAAGGCAGCAATGGAAGCGCTCGAAAACGGTGCGTCGGACAAAGACTTCTACGAGTCGAAGATTGCAACGGGTCGCTACTACATGGCACGGCAACTGCCGATGACCGGCACGCATCTGGCGCGTATCCAGTCCGGTGCGGAGCCTGTGATGGCGCTGGACGCGGCAAACTTCTAAGGTCGGAGCCAAAGTTCAAAGGGAAACCCATGCCAAAACGCCTTCGTCTGACCCGCCGATTCCCTGTGGCCATGACAGAAGACGGCTATCGCCGCCTGAAATCATTCGCAGCGGATGCGGGCCTGGATGAAGGTGAGGCTTTGTCGTTCCTGTTCGAGAACTTCAACTCTGTCATGAACCACGACAACCTCGCGACGCGCCTCCGGCTCTTCAACTCCGAATTGGATGCGCGCAAACGGTAAGGCTGAGAATGCGTATTTTCAAAGAGATGAAGATGCCTGCCCCACAGGGGTTCAAACGTGACATGCGGGGCAGGACTTCACCTCTTGCGGCCATCGGCTCGCCAGCCTGTACCGCGACAATTCGATGACAGTTCAAGGTTAACGCGCCCCTAACTTCATCTCTTGAAAAATACGCATAGCCAAACGGATGCGGATAGCGGGGCGCTGGAGGATAAGATGACGCTCAAATTGCATTGCTTCGGCGAAAGCGGCCACAGCTACAAGGCAGCGCTTGCGCTTGAACTTGGCCCACTCGACTGGGAGCCCGTCCACGTCGATTTTTTCAACGGGGTGGCTCGGACGCCTGAATACCGTGGTTCCGTGAATGAAATGGGCGAGGCGCCGGTGCTGATCGACGGCGATTTGACGCTTTCGCAGTCGGGTGTAATCCAACAGTACCTGACCGAAAAGACCGGGCAATTCGGTGGTGAGACACCAGAGGAAAACCGCGAGATCCTGCGTTGGATCCTCTGGGACAATCACAAGCTGTCCAGCAATTCCGGCGTGCTCCGCTTCATGATGAATTTCCTGTCGCCCGAGCATCGGTCCGACGACGTGATCGCGTTTCTCAAAGGGCGCCAGAAGTCCGCGTTGCAGATCCTCGACGGTCATCTGACGCAGCGTGACTGGATGGTCGGACGTAGCGTCACGAATGCGGATCTGACCTGCTGTGGCTACCTTTTTTACAAAGAACCATTCGGGTTCTCGCGGGATGATTGGCCCGCCATCAACCGATGGCTGGATCGGATCGCGAACTTGCCCGGTTGGCAACACCCATATGACCTGATGCGCCCTGCGTATCCTGACAAGGCCTGAACCAAGGAGACTTTCCATGCGTGATGCTTACATCTTTGATGCCGTCCGTTCGCCGCGGGGCAAGGGCCGCGCCGATGGCAGCTTGCATGAGCTGACGCCGGTCAAGCTGTCAGCAGATATGCTGAGCGCGCTGAAAGACCGGAACGGTTTCAAAGGTGATGAGATCGAAGATGTGATCTGGGGCAACGCAACGCAGGTCAAGGAGCAGGGCGGGTGCCTTGCGCGGACAGCCGTGCTCGCCTCTGAGTTGCATGAACGCGTGCCCGGGCTCTCGATCAACCGGTTCTGTGCCTCTGGCATGGAAGCTGTCAACCTGGCCGCCAACCAGGTCAAAGGCGGCGCTGGCGAGGCCTATGTCGCTGGCGGTGTCGAATGCATGAGCCGTGTGCCCATGGGCAGCGACGGCGCCGCGATTGCAGCGGACCCGTCAGTGGCGATGAAGACGTATTTCGTCCCGCAGGGCATCAGTGCCGATATCATCGCAACGGAATACGGCATCTCGCGCGACGACGCGGATGCATTCGCGATGGAAAGCCAGGCACGCGCTGCGGCCGCCTGGAGCGATGGGCGGTTTAAGAAATCCGTTGTTGAGATCAAAGACCAAAACGGTCTTCCGATCCTTGCCACCGACGAATACATGCGCCCCGGAACAGACATGCAGGCGCTCGGCAGCCTGAAGCCTGCGTTCAAGGATCAGGGTGAGGTCATGCCCGGTTTCGATGCCGTCGCGAAACTCAAATACCCGCATCTGGAACGGATCAACCATATCCACCATGCCGGGAACTCATCCGGTATCGTTGACGGCTCTGCGGCTGTCCTGATCGGTTCAAAGGAGTTCGGGGAAGCAGCTGGCCTGAAACCGCGTGCACGGATCAAGGCAACCGCCAAGATCGGTACGGATCCGACGATCATGTTGACGGGCCCGGTTCCTGCAACCGAGAAAATTCTCTCCGACAGCGGCATGGCGATTTCCGACATTGATCTTTTTGAAGTCAATGAAGCGTTTTCGTCAGTGGTTCTGCGGTTCATGCAGGCCTTCAACGTCGATCATGGCAAGCTCAATGTGAACGGTGGCGCGATCGCAATGGGCCACCCTTTGGGTGCGTCGGGGGCCATCATCATCGGCATCTTGTTGGATGAAATGGAGCGCCAGGACAAGGAAACAGGCCTGGCCACGCTCTGCGTTGCCAGCGGTATGGGCGCAGCAACCATAATAGAACGTGTGTAAAGAAACTCTTTGACGATGGTGGAACTTTCACTAGACTCCTCACTGCCTGTTGAGCGGCGGGCGAACCACGTTGTGCATCTTGCACAGCGAAGGAGGCTGCTTGATAGACGACAGGCTGAATCTGTTTTTCGATGGCTTGATGTCCGCCTTTTTGGGCGAACGATCCGAGGAGTTTCAGAGCCACTTCGTTTTCCCGGTGGTCATCTACTCGGTGGCCGGGGTGACCGTTGTGCGCGAACCAGAAGACTTGTTGCGCATAACAAGTCTGTATCGGGATGCGCTGAGAGAAACGGCGATGGTGGCGACCAATTACGAGATTACCAGCCACGGACCACCCAGAAACAACCGACTGCGGGCCACTTTGAGCTTCTCCGATTTTCTACCGGATGGTGCGGCTTACTCGGGGAGCGTCGTCCAATACTATTTGGTCGACGGCCCGGAGGGCTACAAAATCGAAATGATGGAATACGTGGAGGTTCCGCTAGGTATATCCGATGTCGAACGTATTGTTCACTAAGGAGACCACTGCTTGGAAGCGCGGGATCTGATCGACAGGCTCAAGCAGTTGCACCAGGAAGGTGCAACCGAGGAACTGACCGATCAGTTTGCCGAACCGTTGATCGTGTTTCCGGTAGCAGGGCCGTCGCGGCGCGCTTGGCGAAAAGACATTCGAACAGCGGTCGAACGGCTCTTGGCGGCCAGCAAAACGGCGGGCGTTGCTTCCCTTCGGTGGGAAGAGCTGGCGCTCGAGACGCAAGCGTCGCGCAATCATTCCATACTGGTCCGGTGGTTGTATCTCGACCGCGACCAAGCCTTGGTCGCGCACAGCGAGGTGCGCTACTTCTGCGGCACCGTCGATGGCGGTCCGCTGAAAGTTCATATGATCGAGTATCTTTCGGTCGCCTTTTCGACGGTCCTTTCGGACATGCCCAAACCTGTCATTCCCAAACGATCAATCTGACAGCGCGCTTGCTTTGCGGGCCGGCTGCCAACGCAAAGAAGGACGCTTTCCATGACTGACTTCACTTATAATCTTCACGATGATGGTGTTGCTGTCATCACGTGGGACGTTCCGAACAAATCGATGAACGTGTTGACCCGTGAAGCCTTCGATCTTGTTGAAGGGTTCATCGATCAGGCGCTTGCCGACGACACCGTCAAAGGCATTGTCATTACATCCGGGAAAGAGAGCTTCGCCGGGGGTATGGACCTCAACGTCCTCGGGAACATCCGCGCGCAATCCGGTGATGATCCAGCGCCTGCCTTGTTTGAGTTCATCATGAATGGCCATCGCATCTTGCGAAAGATTGAGCGGGCCGGGATGGACCCCAAAACGCTAAAGGGCGGCAAACCCATCGCTTGCGCTATCCCGGGCCTCTGCGCCGGGATCGGGACAGAGATTGCCCTCGCTTGCCATTACCGCGTGATGGCCGACACGCCGAAGGGCCGGATCGGCCTCCCCGAAATTCTACTCGGCATGTTTCCGGGCGCAGGGGGAACGACGCGTGTCGTGCGCATGGTCGGCCTGATGGCGGCCGCTCCGATCTTGCTGGAAGGCAAGATGATGGAGCCCAAGAAAGCCAAGGGCACTCTTGTCGATGAGGTTGTCGAGCCGGAACAGCTTCTGTCCCGCGCCAAGGAATGGGTCCTGAACGCGACGGACGCTGATATCGTGAAGCCCTGGGATAAGAAGGACTACAAGATGCCCGGAGGCGCGCCGTATCACCCGGCAGGCTTTATGACCTATGTCGGTGCATCGGCCATGATCAATGGCAAGACAAAGGGCGTGTATCCAGCTGCCAAGGCGTTGTTGTCGGCGGCCTACGAAGGCGCTCTGGTGCCCTTCGACACAGCGCTCCGGGTGGAAGCGCGCTACTTCACGCAGATCCTGAACGACCCGACCAGCGCCGCCATGATCCGCTCGCTTTTCCTCAACAAGGAAGCGCTTGAGAAAGGGGCCAACCGGCCTGCCGTGGACGATCAGAAAGTCACTAAACTTGGCGTTCTGGGTGCGGGCATGATGGGGGCGGGCATCGCCTATGTTTCGGCAAATGCCGGGATTGACGTCGTTCTGATCGACCAAAGCCAGGAGGCTGCGGACAAAGGCAAAGCCTACTCCGAAGGCATCCTCGACAAGGGAATGAGCCGCAAGAAGGTCACGCAGGAGAAGAAGGATACGGTTCTTGGCCGCATCAATGCGACGACCGATCTTGGCGCACTTTCGGGCTGCGATCTGATCGTTGAAGCCGTGTTCGAAGACCCGGGCATCAAGGCGGAGATGACCCAGAAGGTTGAAGCCGTCGTTGGCGATGACTGCATCTTTGCGACCAACACCTCGACCCTGCCGATCACCGAATTGGCGAAGGCCAGCGTGCGGCCCGAGCAGTTCATCGGCATCCACTTCTTCTCACCGGTCGACAAGATGCTGCTGGTCGAGATCATCAAAGGCAAAGAGACCGGAGATCGCGCGGTGGCGAAAGCCCTCGATTTTGTGCGCCAGATCCGCAAAACCCCAATCGTGGTCAATGACGCGCGTTTCTTCTACGCCAACCGCTGCATCATTCCTTACATCAACGAAGGCATCCGTATGGTCGGAGAGGGCGTTAGCCCGGCCCTGATCGAAAACGCGTCTCAACTGCTCGGCTTCCCGGTTGGGCCGCTGCAATTGGTCGATGAAACCAGCGTCGAGTTGGGTGTGAAGATTGCCAAAGCCACCAAGGCTGCCATGGGCGATACGTATCCTGACGGTGCGGTCGACGATGTGATCTTCTGGATGGCCGAACAGGGTCGCATGGGCCGTAAGGCGGGTGCGGGCTTCTATGACTACGATGAGAAAGGCAAGCGGACCGGCCTTTGGCAGGGTCTCAGCGATCAATACCCGGTCGCTGCTGATCAACCTGAGCTGCAAGACGTTCAGAACCGTCTCATGATGGCTCAGGTCCTCGAAGCCGTCCGTGCCCTGGAGGAAGGCGTGTTGGAAGACATCCGCGAAGGTGATGTCGGAGCCATTCTGGGCTGGGGCTTCGCGCCATGGTCCGGCGGTCCGTTCTCTTGGCTCGACATGATCGGCGCCGCGCGTGCGGTGGAGATCTGCGAAAGCCTTGCAGGGCGTGGCCCCCGCTTCGCCACACCAAAGCTTCTTGCTGATTTGGCGGAAAACGGCGGGTCCTTCTACGAACGCTTCGGTGACCACGCCAAGGCAGCTTGATGGCATTACAGGCCGGGTCTTGCACCCGGCCTGCGGCACATCGCCCAACGAAGACCCCGTGACAGCCGTTTGGCAATCGGATAGTCAAACGCGCAAGAGTTTCGGGAGCACACACAATGTCCGATCACAAGCATGGCGAGATGGATATTTCGGTTCAGGAAAAGACGTTTGATGGCTTCATCAAATGGTCCAAGAACGTCGCGATTGTCAGTATTGGCATCCTGATTTTTCTTGCGATCTTCAATTCTTAAGCGTTTTCGCCGTCTGACGCCTTTGCTGGGCGCACGTCGCGCGGTGCGCTCACACTGAGTGAATCACAGTGCTGCACTGATCCAAAGCAGCCCCGCAAGGGTCGCGGCGCCCGCTGCTGCGCCCGCAAGCAGGTTCTTCCACCACCACGCAACACCAAGCGTGACTGCGGCAGCAGCCAAACGGATCGGATCGGGCTCACCGCCGGTTGCCTCCGGCCACATCACTAGCGGGGCAACGAGCCCGGGCAAGATGGCCACCGGCGTATAGCGCAGATGCCGTAAGACCCAATCCGGCATCTTCCGGTTCCCGATCAGGCCCAGAAATGAAAACCGGATCAGATAGGTTCCGACCCCCATAACCAGAATAATCAGCCAGATGCTCGATGGCGGATAGCTCATGCCCGCCTCCGCTCGATCTCGGCCCCAACGGCCATGGCAAGTACAGCCGCGATCAAAAGGCCGATCCCCGACGGCAAAAAGGCGAGCAGCAACGCACCGATGACCGACGTGACGGCAGCGCCAAGATGCGCAAGCGTTTTAACCATGGGCGCCGTCAGAGCGAGGAACATGATCGGCATCGCGAAGTCGAGGTCGAGAGCTTCGGGAAGCACATCTCCGGCGATGGCGCCCACCCAGGTGCCAATGACCCAGAGAGGAAACATGAACAGCATGGTCCCGCAAAAGAACAGGAACTTGTCGTTCACGGACCAGTCCGGTTCGTCCTCAAACCGTTGCATCCCAAGTGCATAGCTGGCGTCCACGTTCAGATAAGCGACGAGTGCACGCTGCCGAAAGCTTGCGGCACCGAGGTGCGGTTGCAAGCTGGCCGAGTACATTGCCATCCGCAAATTTACGGCCAGGGCCGCCGCGATCACGATGAACACGGGTGCGTTTTCAGAAAGCAGTTGTATCGCGGTGAATTGCGATGCGCCTGCGATCACCAGAAACGAAAAGCCAATGGTCTGCGCAATGTTCAGCCCGGCTTCGGTCGCAACCACACCGAACAAGACGGCAAACGGCACGCCCACCAAAAGAAACGGCAGTCCTGCAAGAACGCCGGCCTTGAAGGCTGAATTTTGGGTGGTGGTGGCCATAAGCACGCCCTAGTCTTCTACCAGACGCCTAGCTCAGGCGCTCAGGGGATACAAATCATGTCGCGTGATGTGGAAGATCAATATCTGATTGCTCCCGATCCCGGCGCCGCTCGGCTGACGCGGCCGGTGGATGGGGTCGACGAAACGGGTAAGGCTCAAACCATCTCGGTTGTGGAAGAGCGTCCGCTCACGATCTTTCTGAACGGGCAGGAAATCGTGACCGCCATGACAATCGGGGATTATCCCGAGTATCTCGCTCTCGGATTTCTGAAAAACCAGGGCATGTTGTCGTCGGATGAAACCATCCAGCGCGTCGATTACGATGACGATCTTGAAACCGTTGTCGTGCGCACGGACGGAACGACGCGATACGAAGAGAAGTTGCAGAAGAAAACGCGCACCAGCGGTTGCGCTGTGGGCACCGTTTTTGGTGACATGATGGAGGGGTTGGAGAACGTCGACCTCCCCAAGTCAGAAGTCAGAACCTCCTGGCTTTACGCGCTAGCGGCCAAGATCAACCGAACGCCATCGCTCTATCTGGAAGCGGGCGCCATCCACGGGACGGTTCTGTGCCGGGAAGACCGCCCGCTTGTCTACATGGAAGACGTTGGCCGCCACAATGCGGTCGACAAAATCGCCGGGTGGATGCTGTCGGAGGGCGTGAGCGGCTCGGACAAGGTCCTCTACACAACGGGTCGGCTTACCTCTGAAATGGTGATCAAATGCGCCCATATGGGAATTCCGGTATTGGCCAGCCGCTCTGGTTTCACGGCATGGGGCGTCGACATTGCCCGTGAGGTCGGTTTGACGGTCATCGGGCGCATGCGGGGTCAACGCTTTACGTGCCTCGCCGGAGAAGACCGATTGATCCGCGACGCAGACCCGGCGCATATCGCGGGCGAAGACCGCAAGCACAGACGCAAAGGGGCAGAGGCATGAGCAGCCCTGCCCATGCTATGACTGCGCAGCGCGGCGTCACTGTTCTCCGGTTCGGTATCTCGATAATGGCGGTTCCGGTTGCCGCCCCATCTGAAGAGCTGACAGCACGAGAGTTTCGGCCTCGTCTCAATGCATGGAAAGACGGATGACCGCCCCGCTTGGTGTTATTCTTGCAGGCGGTTTGGCGCGCCGTATGGGCGGTGGGGACAAGGGCCTGCTGCGCCTTGGCGATACCACGCTTCTGCAATGCGTCATTGATCGCCTGTCACCCCAAGTCGATGCGATGGCGCTCAATGCCAATGGTGCGGTCGAGCGGTTTGCCTCGTTTGATCTACCGGTTCTGCCGGACCCGATCAGCGACTACCCGGGGCCACTTGCCGGTGTTCTCGCCGGGCTGGACTGGGCCGCCGAACAGGGTGCCTCCCATATCGTCACCGCCGCCGCGGACACGCCATTTTTCCCCGCCGATCTCGTGCCGCAATTGACGTTGGCTGCGGACACAGAAGGCAAGCCCATTGCCTTGGCGCGCACGGCCAACGGACGCCACCCCACATTCGGGCTTTGGCCCGTTGCGCTGCGGGACGACCTGCGGACCGCTCTGAACGACGGGGTGCGCAAAGTGGTGCAATGGACCGACAGTCACGGCACGGCGATGGCGGACTTCCCGGTGGTCGGGTTCGATCCGTTCTTCAATGTCAACACGCCGGACGACCTTGCCGAGGCCGAGCGTCTCATGACGAACGCATGAAGGTCTGGGGGGTCACGGGCTGGAAGAACTCCGGCAAAACTGGCCTGATGGAGCGGTTGGTGACCGAGTTTGTCGGTCGTGGCCTGAAGGTCTCCACCGTCAAACACGCGCATCATGTCTTCGATATCGACCACCCCGGGCGTGACAGCTACCGGCACCGCGAAGCGGGCGCGCGCGAGGTGCTTCTGTCCTCCCGCAAGCGCTGGGCGCTGATGCATGAGAACCGCGACGAAGAAGAAGCGAGCCTGGACGAGCTCCTCGCCAAACTCTCCCCGGTTGATCTTGTGCTTATCGAAGGGTTCAAGTCGGCGCGGCACCCAAAGGTTGAAGCCCATCGGGCCGAAACCGGCAATCCGCTCATTGCGCCGGACGACGAGACCGTGCGTGTCATCGCATCGGACAGTGATGTTGCGGTCGCGGGGCGTCCGACTTTCGATTTGAATGACACGGTCGCCATCGCCGATTTCATCGCTGGCGAGCTGGATTTGTGACAGAGTTCGACAGTTTCGCCGTGGTGGACTGGTCTTCTGGTAAGGACACTGGCCCAACACCACGCAAGGATGCGGTCTGGGCGGCGGCTGTGCTGGCCGGTGTGGAACAGGAGCCGATCTACTTCCGGAACCGCATCTTGGCCGTCGAATGGTTGAGCGTTTTGATTGCCTCGGAGTGCAAGGCCCGTCGCCGTCTGATGGTGGGTTTCGATTTCCCGTTCGGATACCCGTCCGGCTTTGCAGAATGCGTCACAGGTTCACCCGATCCGTTGACCATCTGGGCCTACTATCACGAGCACCTGGTGGATACGCCGCAAGGGAACAACCGGTTCGCCTTGGCGAGTAAACTCAATCGGCTGTTCCCCGGAGTGGGGCCATTTTGGTTCAAACCGGCCAAAGCGGATGCGCCCCACCTTCCGTTGAAGGGCAGGGCCCGGCACGGTCATGGCATGAAGGAACGTCGACGTGCGGAAGACCGGGCAAGGGGCGCCTTCTCCTGTTGGCAAATGGGGGGCGCAGGTGCGGTTGGTGGCCAGGTGATGACTGGCATGGCGGCACTTGAAACGCTGCGCAGGATCTTCCCTAACGACATCGCGGTTTGGCCGTTCCAGCTTGATCAGAAACCGGTGCATTTCGTCGAAATCTGGCCCACCTTGATTGACCCCGTCGTCAAGGCATCGCCCGATGACATCCGGGATCGCGCTCAGGTTCGTTTTCTCGTGCGCGCACTTGCCAACTTGCGCCCTGCGCGCTTGGCCGAAATGATGGCGGTCGAGGCGCCGGAAGAAGGTTGGATTCTGGGCCTCGGGTTCGAAGCCGACTTGCAGGAGGCCGCATGTCTCACCTGACGCCGCCGCGCTTGAAAAACGACTGTTTTGCCTTGCCGCCCGGTGTGGACTGGACACCGGTGGACGACGCCCTCGCCCGGCTCAAAGAGCGGCTCACATGCGTGGTGGGCCAGGAACGGTTGGGTGTTGATGCCGCCAACGGACGCGTGCTTGCGGCCGACGCCGTTGCCGTTCGCTCCAATCCACCAGCGCCGAACTCCGCCGTTGACGGATATGGTATGGCGCACGCGGCCACAGGGGACGGTGATCAGGTCATGCCGTTGGCAGAAGGGCGCGCAGCTGCCGGAGGACCCTACCAGGCCTCAGTCCCACAGGGGCATGCACTTCGCATTCTCACCGGGGCGGTTATTCCGGACGGCGTCGACACGGTGGTCCTGGAAGAGGATGTGTCCACCGACGGGTCCCGGATTGCCTTTGAAGGTCCGATCAAGAAAGGCGCGAACACAAGGAAGGCCGGCGAAGATGTCGCGGCAGGGGACGTTGCCGTTGCCGCGCATACCCGCCTTGGACCGGCAGAGGTGGCCACCCTCACGGCAACCGGCGTGACACATGTGACCGTGTTCAACGCGCTCCGTGTCGGTGTGCTGTCCACAGGCGATGAGCTTGCCGCTCCGGCCGACACCATCGACCCGGCGCGGACTTACGACGCCAACCGCCCGATGTTGCTGTCCTTGATCAAAGACTGGGGGATGGTGCCGGTCGATCTCGGACATGTGCTGGACGACAGGGATATGCTGCGTGCCAAACTCAACCATGCCGTGTCACACTGCGATGCCATTCTAACATCCGGCGGCGCGTCTGCCGGGGATGAGGATCACGTCTCCGCCTTGCTCGGCGAAGTGGGGAGCCGGGCGGATTGGCGGATTGCTTTGAAACCGGGTCGTCCGCTGGCGCTTGGGGTTTGGGACGGGGTGCCGATCTTCGGGTTGCCGGGCAACCCTGTGGCGGCCTTCGTCTGCACCCTGATCTTTGCCCGCCCCGCTTTCGCCGCCCTTAACGGGGAGGGCTGGAAAGACCCGCAGGGCTTCACGGTTCCCGCTGCCTTCACGAAGAAAAAGAAGCCGGGCCGTCGTGAGTATCTGCGGGCGCGGATGGCCCCGGATGGCCGCGTCGAGGTATTCGCGTCAGAGGGGTCGGGACGCGTATCCGGGCTGTCCTGGGCGGATGGCCTCGTCGAGTTGCCGGACGAGGCCGCGGATATCACGCCGGGCACCCCGGTCCGCTACATTCCCTATGCGAGCTTTCGCTAGACCGGAGCCCGCCGATCCTCAGTCTTCGACCGGGCCGCCCGCGTCTTTCCAAGCGCTGAACCCGCCGACGTTGGAGACGTTCTGAAACCCCATTTCTTTCAACGTCTTACCGGAGAGCGCGGCCTGTCCACCTGCGCCACAGATCAACAAGAGATCGGCGTCCTTCTTAAGCGCCGGAATGTGGAACGCCTCCATCGCTTCGTCAGCATGAAACTCGATCATGCCGCGGGGCGCGCGGACGGCGCCGGCGATGGTGCCGGTCTCGGCGATGGAGCCCGGATCGCGGACGTCGACAAAGACCGAGCCGCCGGCCTTGTGCTTGGCAATCCCATCCTCCGTGCTGATCTTCGGCACAACGGCATGGGCGTCTTCGAGAAAATCTTTCGCGGATTTCATCTGTCTCTCCCTGTTGGTTCGGAGAGACCATAGCGGCGCGGGAGGCATTGGCAATCCGGCGCAGCCCGTCCGAGAGGTTAACGCCGCGCGCGCGTCGCAGAGGGGGTTGGCCCGGCCAGAGCCGTTAACGCCTGCAAATGCGGGGGTTGGGGCGCAAACGCGACGTCGGTATTGCGTCGGTATCACGTCGGTATTGCGTCGGTGGATGGATCGGTTTCGGGGACCGGGCGGCAGGTTGGAGGGGGTGGTGTTAAGGAGGGTTAATGCCGGGTGGGGCCGGAGGCCCGACAGATCGTCCAGTGGGCGTTATGAGGCATTTATGCGCGGGGCGCAGGGGTGTTTGGGCAAGTGTGTCAGCGTCGAGTTGATCGCTTGAAACGCGGAGGTTCCCATTCTTCGTCGTCATCGTCGCGCTCAGCAGATAGCAACGTCATGCGGTACCCATTGGCTTGTGCGACAGTTTGTTCGCCAAGAGAAACCCCTCGGGACTCGCTGAGCCATACATGCCCGACAGCTTCCACAACATCGGTGATGCTGCCCTGACTTTGGCTGTTTGTCATCGAGTAACATTCCTTTGGCATTGGGTCGCCGTGCCAAACAGATAGCCGGGGGAAATCATCATGCTTCTTGATGTAGCGAATTTTTCCATCAACCGAGAAGACAATGGCTATTGGTTCCGAGGCAAAGCTGATGTAGCGCCGAGCCGCAGCCTCCTTGCTGACTACAAACAGCTTGGCCAAGTCGAAAACGTGTTCCAAATCGACGCCGACCTTTGGTCGAAGAAATCGCGTCACCCACGCAGACGGCATTAGCAACTCGGCCGCAAATTGGTTGGCTTCCATTTCCATTTTGGCGTGTTGGTCGCCAGGCTTCGCATCGTAAGTAAGCATGTCCCGTCGGGTACATTGAAAGCCTTCTGGGCTGCTGGTACGATGGGTGGGATTTACATAGTGGCCAATTTCGTGCCCAATGGTATAGCGCTTCCGTTCTTCTGTCATCTTACCGTCTACAGCGATTGCCCCGACGGACTTGTCTTCCGGGACGATGAGACAACCTGCAAGCCCGCTTAGGGGCTCTTCCTTTATTTCGAGAATGTCGATGTCAGAGGCGATCTTTCGAACATCGACCGCGATGGGTGTATCTCCCAACTGCTTAGTAATCGCCTCTGCCAAACGTTTTGGGTTGGCTCCAGCGTCATCGATCTCCATGCGATCAATTTTCATCGGCGCGGCGTACCTTGAGCATGTTGGCAATCATTGTGTCTAGCAAGGCTCGGTCTCGTTCATCGAGTTCACCCACCTGTCGGAACATTCTTTCCAACTGTTCGTCTCCCGAAGATCCAACTTCCTCCCCGACCAAGTATTTAATCGTCACTCCGAAGTGGTCGGCCAATTTCGTCAGCATTTCGATTGACGGGTTTTTACTCCTGTTCTTCTCGAGCTCCCAAATGTGGGTCTTTGAAACTTCGATGGCATCTGCAACTTCCTGAAGTGACTGCCTATTTTTTATCCTTAGCTGGTTGAGGCGTGTGGCCAGAGACATGTGGTGTCCTCGTCTGGAATCACGACGGCGCGCCACTCCCACAGCGCGCCGTCCGTTCTGTTGATACACAAACATACCATGGGGGTTGACGAAGTCCAGCGTTCGATCTACTGATACGTTATTGGATGTCCACGGTGGACACCGAAATATCGAAAGGATGACTAAAAAATGGGTGAAACTTGCTACGCCGGTGGCGACACATGGGAAATCTACACTGACGCTTCCGCTAACTGGCGGTGGCGGCGCACGGCTTCGAATGGGCGGATTGTTGGCGCTTCCTCGGAAGGTTACGTCAACAAATCGGATTGCATTTCGAATGCGCGGCGCAATGGGATGACATGCACCCCGCGCTAAGAAAGTGAGGAGCGGTCTTTCCTCCCGATCGCTCCTCGCATTCAGCGTCAGCGTGCTTCATTTAGCTGACGGAGTTTCCCTTAGAAGCACCCCAAGATTCCCCCTTCCCAAACGCACCGCTCTCCTCTATACGCCTCCCGTCCCGGGCAACCCCCGGGGCATTTCGTCCGAGACGGTGGGTGGCTTCGCCATAAATCCTGCCTGAGACGGGAACAGAGGAATTCGTACCGGGGGCACGCCCTCGGCGGCGCTATTCACGACGGACCCGTAAGGACTCTTCGGTGGGCATGTTGCCCTCCGTTAATGAGCCGGGAGGGTCCCCCTCCCATACTTGGAGTGAAACTGTGGATAGAGCCCAGAAAGAAAAAGTGGTCGAGGAACTCGGCCAGATCTTCGAAAGCTCTGGCGTTGTGGTCGTTGCCCATTACGCAGGTCTCACGGTTGCTGAGATGCAGGACCTTCGCGCGCGCATGCGTGAGGCCGAGGGTTCCGTACGCGTTGCCAAGAACAGGCTCGCCAAGATCGCCCTTCAGGGGAAGCCGAACGAGAGTTTGACTGACCTCCTGTCGGGGATGACCGTTTTCGCCTATTCCGAGGACCCGACCGCTGCGGCGCGGGTCATGGACAAGTACGCCAAGGACAATGACAAGCTTGTCATCCTGGGCGGTGCCATGGGTGAAACGGCGCTCGATGCCGCTGGTGTCCAAGCCGTGGCCGACATGCCGTCGCGCGAGGAGCTTATCGCTTCCATCGTGGGCTGCATCGGTGCCCCTGCTTCGAACATCGCCGGCGCGATTGGCGCTCCTGCTTCGAACATCGCAAGCATTCTCTCGACCGTCGAAGAGCGCGCGGAAGCCGCTTGAGACCTGTGTGGGTAAAGCTCACGCGTTGGAACACATATTGGAAACAGGAACAGTATAATGGCTGATCTGAAGAAACTGGCTGAAGAGATCGTGGGTCTGACCCTTCTCGAAG
>JBCBBB010000004.1:0-66837 GCA_038532095.1 Pseudomonadota bacterium | reverse complement strand
GTCGCGCAAAGAGCACGGCATTCGTTGCGCTGTCGAGTCCACCGGTGGCTCGGTCTACAACATCAACACCATCAAGGCGGGCGAGCTGGAGTTTGGCGTCGCTCAGTCCGACTGGCAGTATCATGCCTTTAACGGCACGTCTAAGTTCGAGGGCGATGCAGCCTTCCCCGACATCCGCGCCGTGATGTCGGTGCATCCTGAGCCCTTCACGCTGGTGGTGCGCGGTGACAGCGGCATCGACAGCTTCGAAGCCCTCAAAGGCAAGCGCGTGAACGTCGGCAACCCCGGTTCCGGTCAGCGCGCCACGATGGAAGTTGTCATGGGCGCCTTTGGCATGACGATGGATGATTTCGCACTGGCAACCGAGTATAAGGGCTCGGAAATGGCCAAGCAGATCTGCGACGGCAATATCGATGCCATGATCTACACCATCGGTCACCCGGCTGCTGCGATCAAGGAAGCGTCCACCACATGTGATGTCAGCCTTGTGAGCGTCACCGGCGAGCCGATCGAGAAGCTTGTCGCCGACAATCCGTTCTATCGTGTCGCAACCATCCCGGGCGGCATGTATGCAGGCACTGACGGTGACACCACGACCTTCGGTGTTGGCGCGACCTTCGTGACATCAGCCAGCGTGCCGGAAGAGGTGGTCTACGTGGTCGCGAAGTCGGTCATGGAAAACATCGACGACTTCAAAGGTCTGCACCCGGCTTTCTCAAACCTCGACCCTGCACAGATGGTGACCGACGGCTTGTCGGCTCCGCTGCATCCGGGTGCCGAGAAGGCGTATAAAGAACTGGGTTTGATGAACTGATCCAGTGCCACGTCCGGCCCTGGCCGGAGGGACAAACGACAGTGAAAAAGCCCCGGGCGATGTCCGGGGCTTTTTTGCGGTCAGCGGCACGGTGGAAGAACAGGCTCCGTTTGCAGCCTTACCGTCAAGCGGCACTGTTTGATCAACAGGGCGCACGGTTTTCAGTGTGGGGTTGGGTGGCAGCCCGTAGGGGAATCGAACCCCTCTTTCCAGGTTGAAAACCTGGCGTCCTAACCGATAGACGAACGGGCCACGCTGGAGGGGTATTTAGGCGGGCGCGCCCCGGAGGGCAAGCAGAATTTTGATGTTTGTTAACCGGCGGGCGCGGCGTCTTCGAGACGCAGTTCTACGCTTTGGCGGCCACCCCAGTGGTTGATGCCCAGCCGCCCGACAAGATGAAAGCGACTGCCACGCGCAGCGCTTAGGGCGGTGCCCATCGGCGTGTCCCATCCGTCGAAGGCAATGGCCTCCATCTTGGCGCCAAGCCCGTCGCCGAAACTGAGTTTCAGATGCCCTGACCCGACTTGGCGCGCGTGCAGGATTTGAACGTCGGGGAAGGCAAACCGGGGGGCTGGTGCGCATTGTCCAAAGGGCCCCGCCGCCTCGACTTGTGTCACCAGATCGATGGTGGCCGCGCCGGGCATGAGTGCTGCGTCAATGCGAAGATCGCGCGGCCCCTCAGCGCCTGCACCTTGACGGGCAAGCAGGGTCGCAAGGCGTTCCATCGCGGGCTCAATCTGGTCTGCGGCCACCGTGAGGCCCGCCGCCATTTTGTGCCCCCCGCCTTTGATCAGCAGGCCTTCGGCGGCCAGTGTCTGCACGGCGGAGCCCAGGTCGATGCCACGCACAGATCGGCCGGAGCCTTTGCCTTCGCCGTTCTCAAGACCGATGACCACGGCGGGGCGCTGGGCGGCCTCCTTGAGGCGTGCGGCGACGATTCCAACAACCCCGGGGTGCCAGTTTTCACCGGCCGCCCAGACCAAAGGTCCCTCAAGACCGCGCTCCTCCGCTTGCGACAAGGCGGCGTCCCGCACTTGAGCCTCGATTTCGCGGCGCTCGCGGTTCAGTTCATCCAAACGGTCGGCGAGGGCACGCGCCTCATCCGGGTCGGTGGCGGCCAGGCATCTGGCCCCCAGATCGGCACGGCCAACGCGGCCACCGGCATTCACGCGTGGCCCGATGACATATCCCAGATGGTAGGCGGCGGGCGGTGTGTCGAGGCCGGCGACATCCGCAAGCGCGGTGAGGCCAGGGCGACGACGGGCCGACATCACTTTCAGACCTTGCGACACCAAAGCGCGGTTCAACCCGACCAGTGGCGCGACGTCAGCAACCGTGGCCAGAGCGACGAGATCAAGCATCGCCATCAGGTCGGGCGGCGTCCGGCCCGCGTCACGGGTCCTTCGGTTCGCTTCGACCAAAACCAGAAACACCACGGCTGCAGCACAGAGATGGGCGAGTTCACCGCTTTCGTCCTGTCGGTTCGGGTTCACGATGGCGAGGGCGTCTGGCAACTCGATTTCGGCCAGGTGGTGGTCAATGATGACGACATCGGCGGCAGAGGCGGCGGCAATGGCGTCAAAGGACAACGTACCGCAATCGACGCACAGGATCAGGTCATGGGCCTCGGCCAGTGTGCGCATCGCGGGCGGGTTGGGCCCGTAGCCTTCGTCAATGCGGTCGGGCACATAGAGTGTCGCGTCGCGCCCTTGCTGGCGCAACCAGTCGAGCAAAAGCGCGGCGGAGGTGCCGCCATCGACGTCGTAGTCGGCAAAGATTGCGATCCGTTCGGTGCGGTTGACGGCTTGCACCATACGCTCGGCCGCCGGTTCGAGATCGCGCAGCTTGCGCGGGTCCGGCATCAGGTCGCGCAGTTTCGGGTTCAGGAAGCTCTCGGTTTCCTCCGGCGGCACCCCGCGGTAGGCGAGGATACGCGCGGTGGCGTCGTCCAGCCCGCTGGCCTGCTGTATCGCTTCCGCATGGCGCAGCTCTTCGGATGTCGGCCCAAGCCAACGCCGCCCCGTGAGGGAGGTCGCAACGTTCAGAAAGGCGGCGCGAGACGTTTCGCTGGGCAAGGAGCTACCATATGATGTGGTTCGGCGGGTGCCGTCACCAATATCGGATAAGCGCAGTGAGCGAAAGTGGGCGTTGCCGTATTACTCGACCGGGTTGCGATAGGTCATGCGGCGGACGGAGCCGGTCTTGGACCGCATAAGAATGGTCTCGGCCGTCAACATGCCGGGTTCACGTTTGATCCCGGGCAGGATCGAGCCGTCTGTCACGCCGGTCGCGGCAAAAATCACATCGCCGGTGACCATGTCATCGCGCGTGTAAACGCGGTCGAAATTCGTGATGCCCGCGTTCTCCGCCCGGCCTTTTTCGTCGGCATTGCGGAAGACAAGCTTGCCGAACATTTGGCCACCCATGCATTTCAGGGCCGCTGCCGCCAGCACACCTTCGGGCGCACCACCGGTGCCCATATACATGTCGATGCCCGTCGTGGGCTCGGCGCAGTGGATGACACCGGCCACGTCGCCATCTGTGATCAGACGGATTGCGGCGCCTGTGGTGCGCAGTTCTGCGATCATCTCTTCATGGCGGGGGCGTTCTAGCACGCAGACCGTGATGTCTTCCGTGGAGCACCCCTTGGCGGAGGCAAGCGCGTTCACGCGCTCGGCCGGAGACATGTCCATCGTCACAACGCCGGGTCTGAACCCGGGGCCGATGGCAAGCTTGTCCATATAGGTGTCCGGGGCGTGCAGCATGGAGCCGCGCGGGCCCATGGCGATCACGGCGAGCGCGTTCGGCATGTCTTTCGCGGTGAGCGTGGTGCCCTCAAGCGGATCAAGCGCGATGTCGACCTCGGGCCCGGTGCCGGAGCCGACCTCCTCACCGATATAGAGCATGGGCGCTTCGTCCCGCTCACCTTCGCCGATGACCACAACCCCTTGAATTTCCAACTGGTTCAATTGGGTTCTCATGGCGTCCACGGCGGCCTGGTCGGCGGCCTTCTCATCGCCGCGACCGATCAGGCGGGCGGAGGCAAGCGCGGCGGCTTCGCTGACGCGCGCGAGGCCGAGAGACAACATACGATCGTGGAACTGGGGGGCGTCGGCCATGGGACATACTCCTAACAAAAGTTGGCCGTTCCCTAGACCCGGGGGCGCGGCGGGGCAAGGTCAAAGCCGACCTTGGGTAAACTCCGCGAAGAAGCGTGTCTTTGTTGCTTTTGACTTGGGTGCGGCTTCGTAGGCCACTGTGGCCGAAGCGCACAAGGACGCGGCCAATTCGCGCCGCGCGATTTCTTTGGAGGCATGTCTTTGGTATGGTTCGCCCGGGGCGAAAAGGACCGATATGGGCGAGTTGCTGCTCTTTCTTCTGTTTGTCGCAGGCGTGTTCTGGATGTTCCGCCCACGCAAAAAGAAGGTCTATTACGGCCAGACCTTCGAGGAAAAACCGCCACCTCCGAGAATTGTGGTCCAAAACGACAGTGAGGACGAGGACGCGCCAAAAGAGCTGACCTTCGGGGCACGTTTGGGCGCCATTCTGTTTTTCAGCATTTGGCTGACGGGCTGGTCATTCGGTTGCTATTTCGCACTGACGTCGGCTGCCGCGCTGTCCTATGGTGACGAAGGCTACATCTTCCTGCGGGTCTGGCTGGCCCTGGCCATCCCGGCCTGGTTCTTTGTCGCCTGGACCTTGTTTCGTCTGTTGCGGGGCGACAATGTCGAGTTTTCCACCGACAGCGACGGGGATAGCGGCGGCGGCGACTGATGGCGCAGTTCTCCCTTTCGTCCCGCGGTTGGCAAGGCTATAGCGAGCCCGGTTTGGACGGAGACATGCATGGCAAACGTGGTTGTGGTCGGCGCTCAATGGGGCGACGAGGGCAAAGGCAAGATCGTCGACTGGTTGAGTGAGCGCGCAGATGTGATCTGTCGCTTTCAGGGCGGTCACAATGCGGGCCACACGCTGGTCATTGGCGAAGAGGTCTACAAGCTGCACGCATTGCCCTCGGGCGTGGTGCGGGGCGGCAAGCTGTCGGTGATCGGCAATGGTGTGGTGCTGGACCCATGGCACCTGATCGAAGAGATCGAGACCGTGCGGGCGCAAGGGGTGGAGATCACGCCCGAGACGCTGATGATCGCCGAGAACACGCCGCTGATCCTGCCGTTGCATGGTGAGTTGGACCGGGCGCGGGAAAGCCAGAATTCGGTGGCGAAGATCGGCACAACGGGGCGGGGGATTGGACCGGCCTATGAAGACAAGGTCGGGCGACGCGTGGTGCGCGTGGCGGATCTGGCCGATGACGCGACACTGGAGAAGCGGGTCGATCGGCTGTTGGTTCACCATGATGCGCTGCGCCGCGGCTTGGGGCTGGTGCCCGTGGATCGTGAAGCCTTGGTGACCAAGCTGCGCACTGTAGCGCCGAAGATCCTCGAATACGCCGCGCCGGTTTGGAAGGTGCTGAACGAGCGCAAACGCAGCGGTCAGCGCATTCTGTTTGAGGGCGCACAAGGGGCGCTCCTCGACATTGATTTCGGGACCTATCCCTTTGTGACCTCGTCAAATGTCATCGCGGGACAGGCGGCGACGGGGACCGGGATCGGGCCGGGGTCGATTGATTTCGTTTTGGGAATTGTGAAGGCCTATACCACGCGTGTCGGCGAGGGGCCGTTCCCGACCGAATTGCATGATGAAGATGGCGAGCAGCTTGGGGTGCGGGGGCATGAGTTTGGCACGACCACCGGGCGCAAGCGGCGCTGTGGCTGGTTCGATGCTGTTTTGGTGCGCCAGACCTGTGCGACCTCGGGCGTCTCCGGCATTGCGCTGACAAAGCTCGATGTGTTGGACGGGTTCGAGCCGCTGAAGATCTGCGTGGGCTATGATCTGGACGGCGCGCGGTTGGATTACCTGCCGACGGCGGCAGACCAACAGGCGCGGGTGACGCCGATCTATGAAGAGATGCCGGGCTGGAGCGCCTCCACGGCGGGCGCGCGCAGTTGGGCGGAGCTTCCCGGCGAGGCGATCAAATATGTGCGCCGGATCGAGGAACTGATCCAGTGCCCGGTTGCGCTGCTCTCCACCTCGCCTGAGCGGGATGATACGATTTTGGTGACCGATCCGTTTGCGGATTGAACGGGTCGGCTCAGCGACTATTCAAGGTTCCGCAAAGCTTTCACCACTTCGCTGCGTTTTGTTTCATCCTCAAAGGTGACAATATCGTACTCCTCGATCAGGTTCGCTATGCGTTTCATGGACAGGACCTCGCGCATTTGAGTTTTCGCCGAAAGCCGGACGCTCATTGTGCGTGCGTCAAATTCGGATTTATGCTCAAAGAACGGCTTTAACGGGCTCTCGCGCAGTTTTGCCAAGAAGCCGCTCGACGGTGGTTTTTGCGGAGAGAGCGTTAGAAATGCCTGTCCATCTGGCGTCGGCAGGAAATCCGCGATTGCGGCAATTTCATCCTCGCTTAGCAGTTCCCGCATCGCTTCGGCGTTTGCAGCCATTATTTGGGCCCGATAAGAGACTTCGTAAGGCCCAAGAATGGCGTCGCGAAATGCGGTTTCGTCTCTGATTTCGGCGCCAAGCTTTGCCAAGGCGGCACTGAGCCGCGAGATAATCTGATCGGATTTGTGGTTGGTTTCCTCCGCATAGCCCTGCGAATAGAACAGACTGTCGACGATGTACTGGATATCGTCGTCAACATTGGCGCGTGCCGGTGGGGCCAAACAGATGAAAACAGCGATGAGGAGGCAAAGTGCGTGTTTCATATGTCGCTACATGCCAAGGGAAAATGGCAGCAGTTTGACATGCTGCCAACCTGAGTGACCCTCTCAGAGGGTACACTGAGGCCGCCTTATGTTCCGTATCAGCCAGCCGCCATCTGGTTGTGCTTGCGGGCCATGAATTCCTTGGCGGTTTCCACGGCGACAGCGGCGTCGCGGCAATAGGCGTCGGCACCGATGGCTTTGCCAAACTCCTCGTTGAGGGGCGCGCCGCCGACAAGAATGACGTAGTCGTCGCGGATGCCCATCTCGACCATCGCGTCGATGACGACCTTCATGTAGGGCATTGTGGTCGTGAGGAGGGCGGACATGCCGAGGATGTCCGGTTTGAAGTCATTCAGCGCTTCGACATAGCTCTCAACCGGGTTGTTGATCCCGATGTTCAGCACTTCGAACCCGGCGCCTTCCATCATCATGGTCACCAGGTTCTGGCCGATGTCGTGGATGTCGCCTTTGACGGTGCCAATCACCATCTTGCCGATGGTGGGTGCGCCGGTTTCAGCCAGCAGTGGTTTCAGGATGGCCATGCCGCCTTTCATGGCGTTGGCCGCCAGCAGCACTTCGGGGACGAAGAGGATGCCGTCGCGGAAGTCTTCGCCGACGATCTTCATGCCGCCGACAAGGGCTTCGGTCAGAACCTTGTAAGGCGCCCAGCCGCGTTCGAGGAGGATGTTCGTGCCTTCTTCGATCTCTTCCTTGAGACCGTCATAGAGGTCGTCGAACATTTGCTGGACGAGTTCCTCGTCGTCCAACTCGCTCAGAACGATATCGTCTTCTTCGTCTGACATGGCTTCCGTCTCCCTCGCAAGCGCGTGTACCCCAAAACCAAATAGGTTCCCTCGGTGTACGAGGAAACCTATGCAATTCAAATGTCGATTTGCGACTTAAAGTCTTACGCCCGCGACTTGCGGCGGCGCGCCCACAGTCCCAAGCCGCCGAGACCCGCGAGGAGGAGCGGCGCGGTGGCGGGAAGCGGGATCTCGGCAACCGAGCCGTAAATTTCTTGCGCGATGCGCTCCGCCAGGATGCTGTGCACCCACTCGCTGGGGTGGATTTCGTCGTAGAACACGTAGTTCAGTGGGTTCTCGGCGCAATCCGTCGGGTTGTAGATACAAGGAACCGCGGCCAGGTTCCGGTTCGGGTCGAGCGCGGCCTCTATCAGGATTTCTTGAAACAGGCTGTTGGTGTCGAAGAACCGGATATTGGTGTCGGCGAGCTTGCGGTCGAGCCGGTCGGTGATGCGCATCAGTTGCTGATTGTAATTCCGCACGCTTTCGGGAAGCTGCGCGACCTCCGGCAGGCCGAGGACGATGATGCTGCTGACGCCGGAGCGGTTCAGGTTGCGCGCGCTTTTCGCGATGGTTTTCGTGACGGTGCGCACGGCGTCGTTGATTTCTTTCCGGGTCCAGTTCGGATCGAAGGCGCGGAAGTCATTGCCGCCCGCCCAGATGGTCGCCGTGGTGTGCCCGTCCACCTCGAGGCCACTGTCACGGAAGTCTTCGATCTGGACTTTCAGGTCCGGGATGAAGTCGCCATTCTCGACCGAGGTTGCGCCGCCATATCCGAAGTTGGTGCCACCGGCGAGCGACGGCAGGAGGCCGAGCTGCGTTGTCCATGTGTTGCCATCTGTGAATTGCCCGGCCGGGTATGTGCGCGGTGGCGTTCCGGGGGTCACCGGTAGCCCGTTGATGCCTGTTCCGCCGCTGAACTTCAGCGCAAGATCCAGGTTTCCGCTGTCGAGAAGCGAGTCCCCAAACGCCAGTATCTGGGCTGTGCTTGCCTGCACATGTGTCGCCGAAACGGTCAACATAACGGCTGCTGCTGTGAACAGTTTCTTCATCTTGTTTGATTCCCCTCCCATTTATTGGGCACTTTCTTGCATGGCTTCCCTGAGGGAAGGCAAGATATTTTACGCGTTGCTATGTTCTGTTTTTGTTCTTACGCTTTCCGCATGCAAAACTATCCGAAAGCGCGGGGGCGTGCGGCTCTTACTAATCCCACGGGGCGGTATGAACGCCATGTCAGGGTCTCTGCTGATGATGGGTGGGAGACGGAGGAGGACCCGCCGGTTTTGCGGACTGAAGTGTCCGACGAAGCGCCCCGGAAGATTATCAGCAAGAACACGTCGCCGGATATTTCGTTCGACCGGTCGATCAATCCTTATCGCGGCTGCGAGCACGGGTGCATCTATTGTTTTGCGCGTCCCAGCCACGAATGGTTGGGGCTTTCGGCGGGGCTCGACTTTGAAACGCGCCTTTTCGCAAAGCCTGCGGCGCCGGAACTGCTGGAACGTGAGTTGCGGACGCGCAGCTACACACCTCAGGTGATTGCCATCGGGACCAACACCGATCCCTACCAACCCCTCGAGAAGGAGCGGCGCATCATGCGGCGCGTGCTCGAGGTTTTGTCGGACTATCGCCATCCGGTGGCGATCGTGACCAAGGGCAGTTTGATCGAGCGCGACATTGATCTGCTGGGTGAAATGGGCCGGGCCGGGTTGGCGCGGGTTGGCATCAGTGTCACCACGCTCGACCCGTCTGTCTCGCGGAAGATGGAGCCGCGCGTGCCGGGCCCGAAGCGACGGCTGGAGACGATCCGGCGGCTTGCGGAGGCGGGATGCCCGGTGCGGATCATGGTCTCGCCCGTGGTGCCCGCGCTGACAGATCACGAGTTGGAAGCGATCCTGGAGGCGGGTGCAAAGGCCGGTGCGACGGCTGCCAGCTGGATCATGTTGCGGCTGCCGCACGGGGTGTCCGATCTCTTTCGGGCTTGGCTGGCCGAACATTACCCGGATCGCGCTGCGCGGATCATGGGCCGGGTGCGGGAATTGCACGGCGGCAAGGACTACGATCCGGAATGGGGGAAGCGTTTGACCGGGGAGGGGCTCTTTGCCGAGATGGTCGCGCAGCGCTTTGCCGTCGCCACCAAACGGCTTGGGTTGGCCCATGATTTGCCGCCGCTCAGGACGGACCTGTTCAGGCCGCCGCTGCGCGCGGGGGATCAATTGTCGCTTTTTGAGTGAATGTATGATCGCCGCGCTTTGCGCGTCGATCCGCCGGGGCTCTGCCCGTTGCCAGTGTCGCTTGAACCAATGGCACATCCAAAGGCAACCCCGGGATACTTCCAGGTCAATGGAGAAGGGGACGGGTCAAATTTCAGACAGAATGCAACGGTAACAGGAGGCATGAGCCTGTCTTTGATCCTTGGATGTCTTTGGTGTTTGCCGCTGCGATTGTCGCCTTGCTGTCGATGGTGCAGCACTATGTGCCGGGTGTTACGCTTCTTCTGGCGGTGCCCGTTTTGCTGGGCTGGATCGTCTGGGATCACGGGGGCTGGATTTTGGCACTCGGGCTATTTGCGTTCCTTTCGATGTTCCGCAACCCGTTGATCTATCTCTGGTGCCGGGTGCGCGGGGACCAACCGGAGGTGCCGTCATGACGCTCTCGCTCGCCTTTGCCTTTGGCTGGCTGGTTCTGGCCAATGTGACGGGCATGTTTCCGTCGAAATACAAGCACTGGCCGCAGGCTTATGTCCTGATTGCGCTTGGGCTTCCCATCCTGGCCTGGGTGTTCTGGGTCGATGGGGTGCTGTTCGGGATACTCGTCTTGCTCGCGGCGTGTTCGATCCTGCGCTGGCCGGTGCGGTATCTGATGCGCTGGGTACGGCGGGTCTCACTCGGGCAGCGGTCCGCCGGTTGAGCCGGTTCGGAATTGCGTATTTGAGAAGAGATGAAGCGCAATTTGAATCAAATTGTGCCGTCCCGCGAGGAGTGTTAGCTGCGAGGTCATGGTGGCGATCTCTGACATTCCGATCCGTGGGCGACTGATTGAGGGATATGATTTGGCAGGCGTGACCTGGTTGCGGGTCGGGGGACCGGCGGACTGGGTCTTCATGCCGAAAGATGTCGACGATCTGTCTGACTTCCTGGCCGCTTTGCCGGGGGATGTGCCGCTTTTTCCGATGGGGGTGGGCTCTAACCTGATTGTGCGCGACGGTGGTCTGCGCGGGGTGGTCATTCGGTTGAGCCGGGCTTTTGCGGAGGTCGCGGTCGAAGGCGAGTTTGTCACGGCGGGCGCGGCGGCGCTGGATGCCTCGGTCGCCAAGGCGGCGGCGGAGGCCGGGCGCGACCTGACCTTTTTGCGCACGATCCCCGGATCGATCGGCGGCGCGGTGCGCATGAATGCCGGGTGTTACGGGTCTTATGTGGCGGACCATCTGGTGTCGGTCGATGCAGTCCTCCGCGATGGTAGCCGCGCGACTTTTGAGCGGGACGATCTGCATCTGTCCTATCGGTCCAGTCGGTTGCCCGAGGGCGCGGTGATCGTTTCGGCGGTGTTCCGCGCAGGGACCGGTGACCCGGACGCGCTGATGGCCAGGATGGAGGCGCAGCTGGCAAAGCGGGATGAGACCCAGCCGACCAAGGACCTGACGGCGGGCTCGACCTTTCGGAACCCGGCTGGGTTTTCCTCGACCGGTAAGGCCGATGACAGCCATGAGCTGAAAGCGTGGTCGGTTATTGACGCCGCCGGGTTGCGCGGCGCGCGGCGCGGCGGGGCGCAGATGTCGCCCAAGCATCCGAACTTTCTGGTCAATACAGGGGATGCCACGGCGGCGGATCTGGAAGGATTGGGTGAAGAGGTGCGGGAAAGGGTGTTCGCGCATTCGGGAATCAGGTTAGAGTGGGAAATCATGAGGGTCGGCGAACCGGCCCCTTGAGGCAGTTTACGAAACGCACGGGGCGCGAAACCCCGGCACCACACAGGTCAAGACGGGAATGTCGAGCAGGGCAGCCCCGACAGTGACGGTTCTCATGGGCGGACCCTCAGCCGAACGCGAGGTGTCCTTGTCCTCCGGGCGCGAATGCGCCGCCGCGCTGCGGGACGCAGGATATGATGTGACGGAACTGGACGCCGGCGCCGATGTGGCGGACCGGCTGACCGCGTTGCGCCCTGGTGTCGTCTTCAATGCCTTGCATGGCCGCTGGGGCGAGGATGGATGTGTGCAGGGCATTCTGGAATGGCTGCGCATTCCGTATACACATTCCGGCGTTCTGAGTTCTGCGCTCGCCATGGACAAGACGCGATCGAAAGCGGTCCTTGCCGAGGCGGGCATTCCTGTCGTCCCGTCCATCATCCGGCGCAAGGCCGATATCGCCGCGCGGCACGTGATGGACCCGCCTTACGTCGTGAAGCCGAACAACGAAGGCTCTTCGGTCGGAATATATATCGTGCATGAGGCGGCGAATGGTCCGCCACAGGTCGCCGATGATATGCCGGAGCATCTGATGGTTGAAGCCTATGCGCCGGGCCGTGAATTGACGGTGACTGTCATGGGTGACCGGCCGCTCTGCGTGACCGAGATCATGACGGACGGATGGTACGATTATCATGCCAAATATGCCGAGGGTGGATCATACCACGTTCTGCCCGCCGAGGTTCCGGATGACGTGACACAGGCCTGTCTGGCGCATGCGGTGACAGCGCATGAGGTGCTGGGCTGTCGCGGTGTGAGCCGGACGGATTTTCGCTGGAACGAGGCCAAGGGTATAGACGGGCTGATCGCGCTTGAGACCAACACGCAACCGGGCATGACACCAACCTCCCTCGTGCCTGAGCAGGCGGAGCATGTGGGCATCAGTTTCCCGGAGCTTTGCGACTGGATCGTGAAGGATGCGTCATGCGACAGGTAAGAGAGTACAAGAAACAGCTCTTGCCGGTCGAGAAGCCGCGCAAGGTGAAGGAAAAGCGCAAGGTGCGCCGCGACCCGGCGCCGTCGCGCCTGGCCTATAAGCTCAACCGCCTGATGATGCGGCGGGGGGTGCAACTTTTCCTGCGCTATGGCCTGCCGGTGCTTATGCTGGCGGCGGGCGCGGCGTTCTGGGCGTCTGATCCGGCGCGCGTGGATGCCGCGAAAGACCGTGTGGCCGAGTTGAAGCGCCAGGTCGAAGAGCGTCCGGAGTTCATGGTGCATATGATGGCGGTTGAAAATGCGTCTTCCGCTGTGAGTGCGGATGTCCGCGAGATACTGTCGCTTGATTTTCCTATATCGTCGTTCGACCTCGATATGGATGCGTTGCGCGGACATGTGGAAGACCTGGACGCTGTTGCATCCGCTGCCGTCCAGGTGAAAAGCGGTGGTGTTCTGACGGTTTCCGTGACGGAGCGCGTGCCGGTCGCGGTCTGGCGGTCGGAGGAGGGTGAGGTCACGCTGATTGATCCGACCGGCCATCGCGTGGTCGGTTTGGCCAGCCGTGTCGAGCGCCCGGAATTGCCGCTGGTTGTCGGCAAGGGCGCGGATCGCGCGGTGGCGGAAGCGCTGGAGTTGTTCAAAGCGAGTACGCCGCTGGAAGACCGGTTGCGGGGCTTTCTGCGCGTCGGGGAACGGCGCTGGGATGTGGTGCTGACGCGGGATCAGCGGATTCTTCTGCCGGAAGACGGGGCGGTCACTGTGTTTCAGAAGGTCATCGCACTCGACAGCGCTCAGGACTTGCTCGATCGCGATGTCGCCGTTGTTGATTTTCGTAACCCGCAACGTCCGGTGCTGCGCAGAGGCACCAGTGGGATCGAAGGGCTCTTCGAGACGGATTTTGATTTGGATGAGGGTGAATAGGCGATGAGTGAACTCTACCAGGCACAACGCGCAATGCGCGCGATGCGGCAGGCGGCCATCCAGCGGGGCGTCGTGGCGATCCTGGATGTTGGGACCTCGAAGATCGCTTGTCTTGTCTTGCAGTTCGATGGCCGGGACCGGGCGCCGGAAGGCGAAGGCATCGGCGCCATGGCGGGGCAAACAAAGTTTCGAGTCATTGGGGCCGCGACGACGCGTTCGCGTGGGATTGAACTGGGGGAAACCGCAGCGGTTCAGGAAACCGAACGCGCCATTCGCACCGCGGTGCAGGCGGCACAGAAGATGGCGAACACGCGGGTCGATCATGTCATGGCCTGTCTTTCCGGCGGTCAGCCCCGGTCCTATGGCCTGGCCGGCATTGTGAATGTCGACAATGACGTCGTGTCGGAGACGGATGTGGCGCGCGTGCTGGCGGCCTGCGATGTGCCCGACTATGGCGCGGATCGGGAGGTGCTGCATGCGCAGCCTGTCAACTTTGCCTTGGATCACCGATCGGGGCTGATCGATCCGCGCGACCAGATCGGCCAACGGCTGGCGTGCGACATGCATATGCTCACCGTGGACCGGGCCGTGATCGAGAACCTGATTTACTGTCTAAAACGTTGTGACCTGGAACTCGCTGGTCTTGCGAATTCGAGCTACACGTCGGGCATGGCGGCTTTGGTGGAGGACGAGCAGGAGCTTGGTGCAGCGTGCATCGACATGGGCGGCGGGACCACCGGGCTGTCGATCTTCATGAAGAAACATATGATCTATGCCGATGCCGTGCGTCTGGGCGGGGTGCATGTGACACAGGACATTTCCAAGGGCTTGCAAGTGTCCATGGCCACGGCAGAGCGCGTGAAGACCTTCCACGGAGGGGTCGTGGCCACCGGTATGGATGATCGCGAGATGATCGAGATCGGCGGCGAGACCGGCGACTGGGACCATGATCGGCGGACCGTGAGCCGTGCGGAACTGATCGGGATCATACGGCCGCGGATAGAAGAGATTCTGGAAGAAGCGCGGCAGCGGCTCGATGCGGCGGGCTTTGAACACTTGCCTTCTCAGCAGATCGTGCTGACGGGTGGGGCCAGTCAAATCCCCGGCCTCGATATTCTTGCACCAAAGATCCTGGGTCAGCAGGTGCGCGTTGGACGGCCGCTGCGGGTCCACGGGCTGCCACAGGCGGCGACCGGGTCTGCCTTTGCAAGTGCCGTTGGCCTGTCGCTGTTTGCCGCGCATCCGCAGGACGAATGGTGGGATTTCGAGACCCCGTCCGAACTCGGGGCCCCGAGGTCGCTCAGGCGCGCGGTCAAATGGTTCAAGGACAACTGGTGAGCGGGGAGAAAAATCTGTACAGATTTTTTCTCGGAAAATGTGCATTTTCCGCGGCCCTCGGTGTGACCGTCAGTGCCACAGCGCAAGAGCGTGTGTCCCCGGAACAGTTTCTCGACTTTGCAGAGGGCAGAACGCTGACATTTGATACGTTTCCGGACGGTCACCTTGTCGGGGTTGAAGAGTATCTGCGCCGTGACCTGTCGGTCTGGCGCGACCGGAGCGACATTTGCGTCTACGGGCGAGTGACAGTTGAGGATGGTCAGGTCTGTTTTCTCTACGACAACGATGATGACGGCGTCCCGGTGTGCTGGATCCCGTTCGTCTCGGACGAGCGATGGTTCGTTCTGAACACAAACGGCGCGCGCCGCGAGATACAGGAAATCACGCAGGTGTCGGAGGATGGTCTGGACTGCCCAGTCAAGCCGGGTGTCTGAGCCGGGGAACGCTTGGCGGCGGACTGCCGAGGCCGAAGAAACAGCGCGACGGGCTGAAGCGAATCTGTTAAGTTATCCACAAGGCTCGAAAAAGGGCCACGAGGCGGCGAGCAGGTCCCTCAGATTGTAGAACACAACCATTGCGTGTGCGGTTTCCGTGCACAATGTGCGAATATCTGTGAAGATTGTGGGCTAAACCCGTAACAAACCACAGGATATTGGAGTTGGTTCTACATGAAGCGGGGCGGTGACAAAAATCTGCCATATTTCGTGGTTTCGGGGTCAAATAGGGGTGACCTGTGGTCGTGTTTTCGGTAACGTCTCCTCACCCCAATCACGGCCCGAAGAGCCGGGACAGTAATGCGCCTCTGCCCGGTGGTGTGCGCGAATAACGAGATACAGGCGGAAGAACCCATGACGTTGAATTTGACGATGCCCTCCCATCAAGAGCTCAAGCCTCGCATCACCGTGTTCGGTGTTGGAGGGGCAGGCGGTAACGCCGTGAACAACATGATCGAAAAGAAGCTGGAAGGCGCGGAGTTCGTGGTTGCGAACACGGATGCGCAAGCGCTTCAGCAGATGAACGCGGCGACAAAAATTCAAATGGGCGCGAAAGTCACCGAAGGGCTCGGAGCAGGCGCGCGCCCGTCGGTAGGCGCGGCAGCCGCGGAAGAGACCATCGAAGAAATCGTGGATCACCTTGCTGGGGCCCACATGTGTTTCATTACCGCAGGCATGGGCGGTGGCACAGGCACGGGTGCGGCGCCGATCATCGCGCAAGCCGCCCGTGAGTTGGGCGTGCTGACCGTTGGTGTTGTCACCAAGCCCTTCCAGTTTGAAGGCGCCAAGCGAATGCGGCAGGCCGAGGAAGGCATCGAGGCGCTGCAGAAGATGGTCGACACGCTGATCATCATCCCGAACCAGAACCTGTTCCGTTTGGCCAATGAGAAGACGACCTTTGCCGAGGCGTTCTCGATGGCGGATGACGTGCTGCACCAGGGCGTGAAGGGCGTAACCGATCTGATGGTCCGTCCGGGCCTGATCAACCTCGACTTTGCGGATGTCCGCGCTGTCATGGACGAGATGGGCAAGGCGATGATGGGCACCGGCGAAGCCGATGGCGATGACCGTGCGATCCAGGCCGCAGAGAAGGCCATTGCGAACCCGCTCCTTGATGAGATCAGTCTGAAAGGCGCGAAGGGCGTCTTGATTAACATCACCGGTGGTGACGATCTGACCCTGTTCGAACTGGATGAAGCGGCCAACCGCATTCGCGAAGAAGTTGATCCGGACGCCAACATCATTGTTGGTTCCACGATGGAAGCCGACATGGTCGGCCGCATGCGTGTGAGCGTTGTGGCAACAGGTATTGACGCCAATGTTGCGGCGGCCACGACACCCGTGCGCAGAGCAGCCGTTGAAGCGGTGTCGCAAGCGACGGCGCCGGCAGCGCCCGCACCCGCACCGCAACCCGCGGCGGTTGCCGAGATGCCTGCCGCGCCGGCGGAACCCAGCCTTTTGGAACGTATGGAGCCGCAAGCGCAGCCCGTGGGCGATGATGGCCTCCCACCGCCAGCCTACCAGCCGGTAGAGGAGCCCGCAGCGCAGGCAGTGCGCCCGGCACCAGGCACGCCAACGCCGGAGGCGATTGCGCGGCTTGAGCGGCTGACAGGTCGTGCGCCTGGCACCATGGCGAACCATGCCCCCGGCGACGCCCGGTTTGAATCGCGGCGTCCGGCGGCGCCTGAGGCCGGTGATCAGGATCGGCCCCGCTTCGGGATCAACACGCTGATCAACCGGATGTCCGGGTCGGCAGGCGATCCTGTGCGCCAGCAGCCGACGATGAGCCGCGAGCCCGCGCAACCAGAGATGTCAGAAGATCAGGAGCGCATCGAAATCCCAGCGTTTCTGCGCCGACAGGCGAACTGAATCCTTATAAAGTTCACTCCCTCATGGGCCGGCGCAAGCTGGCCCTTTCTTTTATTTCCAACTTGGCAACAGAGAGTTGCCAACCGCTGATTATCTCAATATTTCAGACAATTACTGCTAATGGCCATAAAGTCGTCCTGAATGGCGCCCTAAATTCGACAACGTCCCTAACGAGAACTGAAGCCGGTGCATTGCGCATTGTGTTGAATCTTGAACGAAGGGAAAAACGATGTTCAAGGGCGGTTTCGTAGGAACGCAACTGAAGCGGTTTAAAAAGGATGAAGAGGGCTCCCTCGTCATCTTCTCGATGTTCATTTTCGTGACGATGATCATCTTCGGCGGCATCGCCGTGGACCTTATGCTTTATGAGAATCGACGCACGCATGTGCAGAACTCCACCGACCGTGCGGTGTTGGCAGCAGCGAACATCAAGCAGACTGTCCCGGCCAAGGATGTTGTGAAGGACTATCTGCTGAAAGTCGGCATCGAAGTGGATGACGACGATATCTCGGTACGCCAGATCGGCACGCTGCCGGTGGTCACCGGGCGTCAGGTTGCGGTCAAGGTTGATGCGCAGTCGCCCACTCTTCTGATGAACATGATCGGCATTGACTGGCTGCCTTACGGCTCGGCCTCATCGGCTGAACAGTCGGTGAATGACGTGGAGGTTTCGCTCATTCTCGATGTGTCCGGCTCCATGGGTTGGAACAGCAAGCTGAGCAACATGCAGAGCGCGGCGAAGACCTTTGTTGATGGCGTCCTCGACGGTGCCGATGACAACCGCGTGTCCGTGTCGCTCGTCCCGTACTCCACCCAGGTGTCAGCGGGCCCGGAACTGATGTCGCGCCTGACTTTGAAGCATGATCACGATTTTTCGCACTGCGTGAACTTCGAGGAAGAAGACTTTGGCACAACAGCAATTCAGCGTGTGCAGCCAGCAGTCGACGGTGATGGCAATCTGGTTCAGGATTCAGACGGCAACCCCGTCATGCAACCCGTGCCACTGTCGCAAACAGCCAGTTTCGACCCCTGGAAGGGTTGGAACAGCAGCCGCAGCATCAGCTATCCGGTTTGCCGGGATGCGAGCTACGTCGATATTCTGCCGTGGTCCAACAACCCTGGTGACCTGAAAACGCAAATCGACGCGTTGACCGCGAGCGGCAACACCTCAATTGACGTTGCGATGAAGTGGGGAACCGCTTTGCTCGACCCGTCCATGAATTCGCATCTGAACTCGATCCGTACAGATGACGGCAGCGGTTTTACCATCGATGACGAGTTCCAGGTGCGTCCGCGCCCGCATGATTACGAGGACGTGTTGAAGTTCGTCGTGCTGATGACCGACGGCATCAACACAACGCAGTACAGACTGCGTGACGAAGACAAGGAAGGCATGAGCGATATCTTCTGGTACCAAAGCGATCACTGGATCGCGGTCCGGAATGATGGCTCCGAAGTTGGCGGCCCCGTTGACTATGACGATTATGACTTCTGGAACCTCGACGATCAGTGCTGGCACTACCAGGATCGGCGGACGTGTAACGGCTCGCGCAAGCCCGGTGAACAGCATCGCTTGACCAAGCTCGAGATGTGGGACGACATGTCCATGGCCTGGCGCGCCTATAATGGCTTCTATACACGTATCTCGCCAACGCGTGCATCGAACTACTATGAGCAAATCGGTTCGATCTACGGTTATGACGGTCCGCGCCAGCCGGTGATTGCAAGCTCGAGCAATTCGAACACCGACACGAAGGACAAGCGTCTGGCCCGGATTTGTAAGCAGGCAAAAGACGCGGGGATCATTGTGTTCACGATCGGCTTCGAAGTGACAGACAACTCCGCTGCCGTGATGGAGAACTGCGCCTCCTCGCCACAGCACTTCTATCGCGTGAACGGGCAGGACATTCAGTATGCCTTTGCTTCGATCACAAACAAGATCAACCAGCTGAAGTTGACCCAATGATTGGATATGCAAAAAAGTTCGGCCGAACGCTCCGCGCGTTCGGCATCTCCGAAAAAGGGGTGGCCACTGTCGAATTCGTGGTGGTCTTCCCGTTCTTCGTCGGCGTGTTCCTGTCGTCCTACGAGGTCGCGATTATGAATATCCGCGCCGTCATGCTCGAGCGTGCCGTTGATATCGCCGTCCGGGACATTCGCCTTGGGGGAGGTGGCGCTATCGAGCACAACGATGTGCGACAGCAAATCTGTGGTGAGGCGATCCTCATCCCTGAATGCACGGACGTGACCAAGATCGAATTGACGCGGGTGGACCGGGTGACGTGGCAAACGGACTTGCTGGACGAATCCGACTGCCAGGACCGTCTCGATGAAATCAAACCGCCGAAGAACTTTGAGAACGGGGCTCAGAACGACCTGATGTTGATCCGTGTCTGTTCTGTCGTCGATACGGTCTTCCCGACCTTCGGCGTGGGGCGTTCGATCCCTCAGGACGAAAATGGCGGTTACATTCTGATTTCCAGTTCAGCCTTCGTGAATGAACCGGACTAAGTGCGGAAAGGGTACCTCATGTTGATGAAACGACTGTTCCGAAACACGCTGCGCGACGAACGCGGGAGCTTCTCTATCGAAGCTGTCCTGATGTTCCCGATGCTCATCTGGGCATTCATGGGGATGTATTCCTTCTTCGAAGGTCTCCGCGAAAGCAATATTAACCTGAAGGCCACCTATACGGTTGCGGACGTGCTCTCTCGGGAAACCGAAGAAATCGACATGCGTTACCTCAACAACATGAACACAATCTATGAGTGGCTGGCGCGCACGGACAACGACACGATGATGCGCGTCTCAGTTGTGATCTGGGACGAGGACTCTGATCAGCACGTGCTTTACTGGTCGCGCGGTGTCAACGGACGCGAGGACCTGGTGCAGGAACTGGTGCCAACAAATGTGACGCCGCATGTGCCGATCATGGCCGATCAGGCCAGCGCGATCGTGGTGGAAACATGGGTGGATCATAACCCGATCATGCTTCCGGTGAGCGATTTCTGGTTGTTCGAAGTCATTGGTCTGGGCTGGGAGCCAACCGAGATCTATAACCTTGTCGTGGTGGCGCCTCGCTTTGTGGATCAGCTCAAGTTTGAGGGTATGGCTGACGGTACCGGCTCGACACATGATGACGATGTGTCCGAAGATGCGGGCACGATCTGACACAAAAGCGCTTTTGCGGGTCACGAATGAGAAGGTCGGCGTTTGCCGGCCTTTTCTTTTAGTATCAGCGTGTTGTCGCGCGGTGCTCCCTTCCTGAGCGGCGATTCGCCTAAGCCACACGTCCATGTTTCAGGATGTTGCAATGATTGTGTTGAGCAGATGCAGGAACGCGCATAGGTAAGATCGCGTCAGATGGCAGGCTGGCGTAAAAAGAGCGAAAAACGTGCAAACCACACTTAAATCATCTGTGACCTTCACCGGGACTGGACTTCACACGGGCCGTACTGTGCGCGTTGTGGTGCACCCCGCTTCGGCCGAATATGGCATTTGGTTCCATCGGACAGACGTGACCGATCGCAACCCGATGATCCCGGCACGCTGGGATGCGGTTTCGAACACAGACCTCAACACACGCATTTCGAACGCCGACGACGTGACCGTCTCGACTATTGAACACCTGATGGCCGCTCTGGCAGGGTGCGGTGTGCACAACGCCCTGATTGAAATCGACGGACCTGAAGTCCCGCTTCTCGACGGGTCGTCCGTCAAGTTCGTGAATGCGTTCCTGGCGCGCGGTATCCGACGCCTTGACGCGCCTCTCCGCGCGATCCGGGTTCTGAAAACCGTGAGCGTCTCGCATGAGGGGGCAGAGGTTTCGCTGGAACCTGCGTCAGAACTTGAGATTGATTTCGAGATCGACTTCGCAGACGCGGCCATCGGGCATCAGGAAAAACGATTGAACATGGCCAACGGCGCCTTCGTGCGCGAGCTGTGCGACAGCCGGACGTTTTGCCGTCAGGCAGACATCGATGCGATGCGCGATCGCGGTCTGATTGTCGGCGCATCCGTCACAAGCGCAGTTGTGGTCGATGGCGAAACGGTTGTCACACCAGGCGGCTTGCGTCACGGTGACGAGCCTGTTCGCCACAAGATGCTTGACGCTTTGGGCGACCTTTTCCTGGCAGGCGCGCCGATCCTTGGCCGATACAAAGGACACAAGGCGGGTCACGCGATGACCAACCGTCTTCTGCGTGCTCTTTTTGCAGACCCGTCGGCCTATGAGATGATCGAGTGTGATGCGGCGATGTCAGCGCGTCTCCCGGGCGCCGGCGTGCGCCGCGCCGACACTGCGCGGCTTGCCGCATAAGCGTGCCGCGCAACGTCTGCACTCAAAAGCCGTTTTGCTGACAAATCATCTGTGCTACCACCCGGTTCGGTACCGGTGTTGAGGGGTGCAATGCGCACGATAAAGCCGAATTTGAGCAGGTTACGCGCTGTGACAGCTGCGTTCGCATGTGTCGCGCTTGTGGCGTGCGGCGGTGGTGACGAAGCTGTGCCGCTCGAAAACTTTTCGGCAGAAGAGCTGTACAAACAGGCTGAGTTGGAACTTGCCTCTGGTGCGCCCGATGATGCAGCACGTCTTTTTGGGGAAGTGGAACGCCTTTATCCCTATTCCGAGTGGGCGAAGCGCGCCTTGGTAATGCAGGCGTTTTCCTACCACCGCGACCGGGACTATGAATCTGCGCGGGGTGCGGCTTCGCGCTTTTTGTCGACATTCCCGGCAGACGATGATGCGGCTTGGGCGCAGTACTTGCTGGCCTTGTCTTACTACGACCAGATTGACGATGTCGGACGCGATCAGGGGCTGACATTCGAAGCTTTGCAGGCGTTGCGCGCCGTGATCGAGGAGTATCCGGAAAGCGAGTATGCACGCTCTGCCATTCTCAAGTTTGATCTGGCGTTCGATCACCTTGCCGGGAAGGAAATGGAAGTCGGGCGTTACTATCTGAAACGCGGCCATTACGTCGCCGCCATCAATCGGTTCCGCGTTGTTGTGGAGGATTTTCAGACAACCACGCAAACGCCAGAGGCCTTGCATCGGCTCGTGGAAGCCTACCTGTCTCTCGGTTTGACAGAAGAGGCGCAGACCGCCGGTGCCATCCTCGGGTTCAACTTCCAATCCACGGATTGGTATCAGGACAGCTTTGCCCTTCTAACGGGGCGTGGCTTGCGCCCGGAAGCGGCGGGCGACAATTGGTTGCGGCAGGTCTATCGACAGACGCTCCGCGGCGAGTGGCTCTGATCCCCCATGCTCCGTAGTCTCGATATCCGGGACATGCTGATCATTGACCGGCTGACGCTTGAGTTTCAGCCGGGGCTCAACGTGCTGACGGGTGAGACCGGGGCGGGCAAATCCATTTTGCTGGACGCATTGGGCTTCGTCTTGGGGTGGCGCGGGCGCGCGGAACTGGTGCGCGAAGGCGCCGTGCAGGGCGAAGTGACGGCAGAGTTCGATCTGCCTTCAGGGCACCCGGTGTTCGACGTTCTGGAAGACAGCGGCATTCCTGCCGACGAAACGGTCATTCTGCGACGCGTGAATGCGCGCGATGGTCGCAAGACAGCCTGGGTCAATGACCGCAGGGTGTCCGGCGAAGTCTTGCGGCGTTTGTCGGACTGCCTTGTGGAACTGCACGGGCAGCATGATGACCGCGGGCTTTTGAATGCGCGCGGCCATCGGGTTCTTTTGGATGCCTTCGGGGAGCACGATGACCTTTTGGCGCGGTGCCGCGCGGCGTGGCGCGATTGGCAAGGCGCGCGTTCGGCTTTGGCCGAGGCTGAGGGGCAGGTGACTGCGCTGAAGGAGGAAGAGGATTTTCTGAGGCATTCGGTATCGGAGTTTGCCGCGCTCGCCCCGGAGGCGGGGGAGGACGCAACCCTCGATGCGCGGCGCCGGATGATGCAGGCGGGCGAACGTGTGCGCGAAGATGTGGTGCGTGCTCGGGCGGCACTTGGCGTGGACGGGGCCGAAGGGATGTTGCGCGATGCCGCACGTTGGCTTGACGCCGCATCGGAAGAGTTGGGCGATGCCTTGGCCGATGCGATGTCGGCGTTGGACCGAGCCTTGGTCGAATTGGGGGAGGCCGAGGATGGTGTCGCCCATGTGTTGGACCGCCTTGACTTTGATCCCGCCGAACTGGAGCGGGTCGAGGAACGGTTGTTCGCCATTCGCGCTTTGGCACGCAAGCACAGTGTTCAGCCGGATGAGTTGGCGTCAGTCGCGGACCGTTTTGCCGAACGTCTTGCCGAGTTGGATGGTGGCGCTGCCAATCTATCGTCTTTGCGCGCGGCCGTGGGTACAGCGGCGGAAAGTTATGACGTGGCTGCGGATGCTTTGGGACAGGCGCGTACGGAAGCGGCAGAAGCGCTCGATGTTGCGATGGCGCGGGAACTTGCGCCGCTCAAGCTGGAGCGTGCTGTCTTTGCGACCGAGATCAGCGAAGCCGATGCTGGGCCAGAGGGGCGGGATCAGGTTGCGTTCACGGTGGTGACCAATCCCGGCGCACCCTCCGGGCCCTTGAACAAGATTGCGTCGGGCGGTGAACTGAGCCGGTTTTTGCTGGCCTTGAAAGTGGCGCTCACTGCGGAGGCTCCGGGGCTGACGATGATCTTTGACGAGATTGATCGGGGTGTCGGCGGTGCAACCGCGGATGCCGTCGGGCGGCGGCTGGAGGCTTTGGCGGAGGGGGCACAGGTGATTGTGGTGACCCATAGCCCGCAAGTGGCGGCGCGTGGCGGGCATCATTGGCGTGTGGCAAAGCGTGTCATCGACGATCAGACACTCAGCGACGTGGCGGCGTTGACAGAAGGGGAGCGCGTCGACGAACTGGCCCGCATGTTGGCCGGGGACCGCATCACGGAAGAAGCGCGGGCTGCCGCGCGCGCCTTGCTGGCTGCCTAACGCAGTTTGCTTTCAGCCCCGACTACTAAGCGCAAACTAAAGCCAGATAATTCAAAGCAATAGGCGGTTTTGATTGCATCTAGCCGAATGCGAAAAGCTATCGTCAGCGGACGCCTTAGGCGCGCCGTCGGCGTCGTGTGCGCTGCGGTGCTTCGTCGCCTTCTGTTCCATCCTTGGCCGAGGAAAACCCGCCAAGCTTGGCCGCAATCGTCTCTAATGACGGGGCGGTTCCAACCACATGGCTTTCCAAAGCCTCCCGCATGCGTTCCAGATGCGCAGGCGTCGTGCCGCAGCACCCGCCGATGATGCGGGCACCGCTGTCGCGGGCCAGACGCGCGTAATCCGCCATCAGCTCGGGGGTGCCATCGTAATGAATGTGACCTTCGACATATTTTGGAATGCCGGCGTTCCCCTTGGCGATGACAGGCGCTTCCGGCCCTTGTGCGGTAAAGCCAAGGATGGTGCGCAGAAGGTCGGAGGCTCCAACGCCGCAGTTTGCCCCAAAGGCAATCGGCTTATGGGTCAGCTTTCCAACGAGGTCTACGAGACCCGCACTTGTCAGGCCCATCATCGTCCGACCCGCCGTGTCGAAACTCATCGTGCCGCACCAGGGCATCCCGGCCAGCTCGGCCGCGCGTGCAGCCGCCTTGAATTCGTCTGGTGCGCTGATCGTTTCCACCCATAGGACATCGGCGCCGCCGTCTTTCAGGCCTTCGGCCTGTTCGTGGAACATCTCGACGGCGAGGTCGAAGGTAAGGGGGCCGAGCGGCTCCATGATTTCGCCTGTCGGTCCCATCGAGCCTGCGACAATGATGGGGCGGCCCGCTGTGTCGGCAATCTCCCGACCCAGTTCAGCGCCAGCTTTGTTCAACTCGTGCACGCGGGCTTCGCCATCATGCAGCTTGAGACGGGAGGCGTTCCCGCCGAACGTGTTGGTGAGAAACAAGTCACTGCCCGCGTCAACAGCGCCCTTGTAAAGCGCGCGGATCTTGTCGGGTGCGTCCACATTCCAGAATTCCGGTGCGTCACCGGATTGCAGGCCCATGTTGAACAGGTTCGTGCCGGTCGCCCCGTCCGCCAGGATCCAGTCATGGGCGTCGAGGTGGCGGGTGAGCGCGTCGGTCATACTATACTCTCTGGAAGCGTGGGCGCGGTTTGGCATGCGGCTCTGCGACAGGCAAATCCAATTTCCTCATGATTTTCATGAGATTTGTTCAATCGACAAAAAAAGGCCGGGCGCGAAGCCCGGCCAGTCCAACAGGGAGGTTGAATGCGACAGCAGTGCTGCCGTGTTCAAAATTTCAAATAACCAGCTCTGCGCAAAAGACAACCGCCGTTGCGCGCAAATATCGCAATTCCGCTATGCGATTTTTGCATATCTATTGTGCGTTTTGCCCGGCTTTCATGCGCTTCCTGTGCGCGATGATTTCTTCCGTGACGAAATCGCGGAAGGCGGCAATGCGCCGTGACTGGCGCAGCTCTTCTGGAAACGCAAGGAAAACAGGGACTTCGTTTGATTCCACTTCCGGCAGCACGCGCTGCACATCCGGAAAGTCCTCGATCACATAATCCGGCAGAACGCCAATACCGAGCCCCGCTTTCACCGATTGCAGAACCCCGAAGTAGTTGTTGACGGTCAGCATGGACTTGATGTCATGGGTTTGAAGCTCGCGGACCAACTGCGCACCCGCGCTGACCTGGGTCGTGGTCACGTTTTGACAAATCAAGCGATGATGGCTGATGTCCTCAACTTTCTCGGGCGTACCGTGCTTATCGAGGTATTCCTGGACGGCGTAGAGGCGCATGTGAACGGTCATCAGTTTGCGACGGATGAGGTCGGCCTGGCTTGGCTCTTTCATTCGGATCGCGACATCTGCTTCCCGCATGGGAAGATCAAGGACACGCTCTTCCAGCATCAGGTCGATTTTCAGCTCGGGATACTCCTCGTACAGCGCGGGCAGGCGCGGAGCGAGCCAAAGTGAGCCGAAGCCGGTTGTCGTCGTGACGCGCAACTCGCCAAAGACCTCTTCCTCGCTGTCGCGGATACGCGCTTCGGCGGTGTCCAGCCGCCGGGTCATGGCTGAGGTGGCGTCGAACAGAAGCTCGCCTTGCTCGGTCAGGATCAATCCGCGGGCATGGCGGTGGAAGAGTGTGGTGTTCAGGCTGTCTTCAAGGGCGCGAATCTGTCGGGACACGGCGGATTGACTGAGATGAAGCACGTCACCGGCATGGGTGAGGCTGCCCGCGTCGGCGACCGCGTGAAATATTCTGAGCTTATCCCAATCCATATTCTTCCGTTCCCGTCCCCGTTATCGTTAACATTTTTATAACTTGTACCCGTCGTTTAAATTCATTTGCAAATAGCGATGTGTGGTCTAATTGATTTTGTAGGTCAGCAAATATGACCTATAATGAGAGTGTAACCGCAGGAGGCCCCATGACCCACCGCGACGTAACGCTGCACGACAAATTCGATCTTTCCAAGCAGACAGTCCTGTTGAACGGGACACAAGCGCTTGTTCGCCTGATGCTGATGCAGGCTGCGCGAGACAAGGCGGCGGGATGGAACACGGCGGGGTATGTCACCGGCTATCGGGGCTCGCCATTGGGCGCGGTGGACCAGCAGATGGCGCGGGCTGCGAAAGACCTTGAGGCCGCAGATGTCCGGTTTCAGCCGGGTCTGAATGAAGACCTTGCAGCCACGGCGATCTGGGGGACGCAGCAGGCGGAGCTTCGCGGTGAGGGCAAATACGATGGGGTATTCGCGCTTTGGTACGGCAAGGGGCCAGGCGTTGATCGCTCCGGTGATCCGATGAAACACGCAAACATGGCGGGCACATCCCCCAAGGGCGGCGTGGTGATGGCGATGGGAGATGACCACACGGGCGAAAGCTCGACCGTGTGCCACCAGTCCGACTGGGCGTTGGTGGACGCCTATATGCCGGTTTTGTCTCCGGCGGGTGTTCAGGAGATCCTCGATTATGGTCTCTATGGCTTTGCTTTGTCGCGGTTTTCGGGGCTTTGGGCAGGTCTGAAGGTGATGAAAGACACGGTCGAGGTCACTTCGGTGATTGATGGCCGCCCGGACCGTATGGATATCGTGATACCGGAGTTTCCGATGCCGGAGGGCGGGTTGAACATCCGGCTTGGCGATCACTGGATTCCGCAGGAAGCGCGGATGATCGATCACAAACGCTTCGCGGCGGAGGCGTTTTCCCATGCCAACAAAATCGACAAGCGCGTCTGGGGTAAGCCCGGTGCAAAGATCGGGTTTGTCGCCGCTGGCAAGAACTGGCTCGATCTTGTGCATGCGCTTGGGCTGCTTGGAATCGATGCTGAAGAAGCGGAACGGCTGGGCATCACGACCTATAAGGTCGGGCAGACATTTCCGTTGGATATGAAGGGGTTCAATGCTTGGGCCGAAGACCTCGACCTGATTGTCGTGGTCGAGGAAAAGCGCAAGCTGATCGAAGTTCAGATCAAAGAGGCGATCTTCGACGACCGGCGCGGACGGCGGGTCTATGGCTGGTACAAGGGCGGTGCGGGGACGTTGCACTCGGATGAGTTGTTCCCGACACGGTTTGCGCTCGATCCGGCGATGATTGCCGAGAAGATCGGAGACATCCTGATCGAAGAGGGGCGCGGGACAGAGCGTATTCGCGCAGGGCTCGTGACGGTCAAACAAGCCCGGACGGCGGACAACGCGCCGGACATCGCAGCGCGCCTGCCGTATTACTGTTCGGGTTGCCCGCACAACACGTCGACCAAGGTGCCGGACGGCGAACGGGCCTATGCCGGGATTGGTTGTCATTTCATGGTGCAATGGATGGATCGTGAAACCAGCGGGTTCACGCATATGGGCGGCGAGGGCGCGAATTGGATCGGGGAAGCCCCGTTTTCAACACGCGGCCATGTGTTCCAGAATTTGGGCGACGGCACGTATAATCACTCTGGCCTGATGGCGGTACGCGCGGCTTTGGCGGCAGGCGTGAACATCACCTATAAGGTGCTCCACAACGATGCGGTGGCGATGACCGGTGGTCAGTCCAACGACGGCGAATTGCCGCCGGAACGCATTGCGCGCGAGTTGCTCGCCGCCGGTGTAAAGGACATGGCGGTTGTCTTTGATCCGAAAGAAGAACCCGAGCGGTCGCTCTTTCCGAAAGAGGTGTCGTGGCATGACCGGTCCGAAATGCCGGTGGTGCAGAAACGGATGGCCGAAACCGAGGGCGTGACGGCGATCTTGTACATCCAGACCTGTGCCGCCGAGAAGCGGCGGCGCCGGAAACGAGGACAGTTCCCGGACCCCGACAAGCGTGTGTTCATCAACACTGACATCTGTGAGGGCTGCGGCGATTGCGGGGTACAGTCTAACTGCGTGTCGATTGTGCCCGTCGAGACAGAGCTTGGGCGGAAACGCGCAGTCGATCAGTCGTCCTGCAACAAGGATTTCTCCTGCGTGGATGGGTTCTGCCCGTCTTTCGTGACCATCGAAGGTGCGGAAATTCGCAAAGCCGCGACAGTGGACGTGGATTTGGGTGAGTTGCCCGAGCCGGTGCTGCCTGAGATCGGGTTGACCCACAATACGGTCATTACAGGCGTTGGCGGTACGGGTGTCGTGACAATTGGGGCCGTGCTCGCGATGGCCGCGCATCTCGACGGCAAAGGGGCTGGCATGATGGAGATGGCGGGCCTCGCCCAGAAAGGTGGTGCGGTGCATATCCACTGCCGGATCGGGAAGACGCCGGAGGACATCACGGCGATCCGGGTGGCGGTCGGTGAGGCGGACACGCTGATCGGGGGCGATCTGGTGGTGTCGGCGGGTGCGAAGACGACAGAGTTGATGGCGACGGGTCGCACGCAGGGTGTGGTCAATACGCATGAGATCATCACAGGCGAGTTCACGCGGAACACGGAGTTCACGATACCGGGTGAGCGGTTGCTTTTGACCTTGCAGCGCAAGATGCAGGACGCGATGTCCAGCTTCAACGCGTCCGAGCTTGCCTCCAAGGTGATGGGAGACGGCATCTACTCGAACATGATCCTGTTTGGTGCGTCCTGGCAGATGGGTCAGATACCTGTTGCAGGGGACGCGATCCGTCGGGCTATTGAGCTGAACGGTGCAAAGGTCGAAGAAAACCTGCGGGCGTTTGAGGTCGGCCGCTGGGCTGTGCTGAACACAGCCGAGGTCGAACGTTTAACGGCAGCCAGCGTCGTAGAATTGCCCAAGACGCTTGACGAAAAGATTGCCTTTCGGGAGCGGCATCTGACCGAATATCAGGGGCCGCGTCTGGCGAAACGTTACCGGAAGCTTGTCGAGCGTTTCGATGACCCGAGGCTCAAGGAAGCGGTGGCTAAGGGGTATCACAAGCTGCTGGCGTATAAGGACGAATACGAGGTGGCTCGTTTGTTGCAAGAGACACGCGCGAAGGCGGAAGAGGCCTTCGCGGGCGATCTGAAGCTGACCTATCATCTTGCCCCTCCATTGCTGACGAAAGAGGGGCCGAATGGTCGGCCCGTGAAGAAGCCGTTTGGAGAAAAGCGCGAATGGCAGTTCCGGTTGCTGTCGCGACTGAAAGGCCTCCGCGGCACTCCTTTCGATCCGTTTGGCTACACGGCTGAACGGCGTATGGAACGGCGGCTGATCCGGCAGTATGAAAAGGATATGGCCGCGATCCTGAAAACGCCCGTGCGGAACATGGATCCGGCCAGGGCGCTGGCCGAATTGCCGCTTCAGATCCGTGGGTTCGGCCCGGTCAAGCACGCGCATGCGGACGCGGCTGCCAAACGCCGCGACGAGATCCTGGCGGCTTTGCAGGCCGGAGAGGTGCTGCCAGAAGCCGCCGAGTGAAAAAGGGCGCGTGTCGCGCAAACAGCGTTTTGCTTTCAATTGTCACATCTGTGACAAGTTCTCTCGCAATATCGGGCTATAGTCCCTAGAGGATACATGAAAGGCGCCCTTCAGGACGGCACTTGGATGAACAAGCAAGTCGCACGCGATATTTCCTATTCGTTTTCCGCTCAGACCAAGGGTGGACGCGCGGTGATACGGACATTGGAAAACGTCACCGGACGGTTGAAGCTGATCAAACGCGCCCAAGGGTATCAGGACGAAGTCGCGCAAGGGGCGGATTTCTGGCAGGTCATGGTCGAGCGATACGGCTTGAGCCTGAATGTCGTTCGGGGCGCACTTGCCAACATACCGAAAGAGGGCCCGTTGGTGGTCGTCTCGAACCACCCTTACGGTATTCTCGACGGTTTGATCCTGGGCCACATCCTGAGCTCGGTGCGTCAGGGCGAGTTTCGAATACTGGCGAACAGCGTGTTCAAAAAGGCGGAAGAACTGAACCGCTATCTGTTGCCAATCAGTTTTGACGAGAACCGGGAGGCCGTTCAGCAGAACATCGAGACACGCAAGGCCGCGTTGGGGTTTCTCAGGGATGGTGGCGCGATCGGGGTGTTCCCGGGCGGCACGGTTTCGACCTCAATCACGCCGTTTCGGTCACGTCCCATGGATCCGGTCTGGCGGTCATTTACGGCGAAGATGATTTCCAAAAGCGGCGCGACGGTTGTCCCGATCTTCTTTGACGGTAGCAATTCGCGGCTGTTCCAGATCGCGAGCCATTTGCACAGCACGTTGCGGTTGGCGCTTTTGATCAAGGAATTCAAGCGGCGCACCGATGAGCCGGTTAATCTGGTGATTGGCAAACCGATCCCTACCGACGATCTGGCAGCCTACCGCTCTGACCCGAAAGGCATGATGGACTTTCTGCGAGCGCAGACTTATGCCCTGTCCCCAACACCGCTCGTCCCCGCTTATGGGTTCGAGTTCGAGGACAAACACAAGCGGGCAGACAAGGATGGCAGTCGGGATTTTTGACAGCGGGCTGGGCGGTCTAACGGTGTATCAGGCCGCGTCCGAACGTCTGCCGAACGTACCGTTCGTGTATCTTGGGGACAATGCGCATACGCCTTACGGGGTGCGCGATGCCGAAGATATCTATGACCTGACGACCGCAGGTGTGACGCGGCTTTTCGAGGCTGGATGCGATCTGGTCATTCTGGCTTGCAACACGGCGTCGGCGGCGGCCTTGCGGCGGATGCAGGAAGGCTGGGTCCCGTCTGACAAACGCGTTTTGGGTGTGTTCGTGCCTTTGATCGAAGCGTTGACTGAGCGTCAGTGGGGCGACAACTCTCCCCCGCGCGAGGTTGCGGTGAAGCATGTGGCCTTGTTTGCGACGCCTGCGACGGTGCGGAGCCGAGCGTTTCAGCGGGAACTGGCGTTTCGCGCGATTGGCGTCGATGTGGAGGCGCAGGCCTGTGCGGGTGTGGTCGATGCCATTGAGGAAGGCGACATGATCCTGGCGGAAGCCTTGGTGCGCAGCCATGTGGATGCGCTGAAGCGCAAAATGCCCGAACCGGATGCGGCGGTGCTGGGCTGCACGCATTACCCGATTGTCGAGGATGACTTCAAAGCCGCACTGGGCGGTGATGTTCCGGTGTTCAGCCAACCAAAGCTTGTGGCCGAGAGCCTGGCCGATTATCTGGAGCGGCGTCCCGAAATGCGGGGCCCAGGTGAGGTTGGCATGTTCCTGACGACAGGCGATCCACAGCGGGTGAGCGACCAGGCGACCCGGTTCCTCCGACGACGAACGGAGTTTCACGCCGCTTGATTGCGGTGCGCTTTTCGTCGTTTTAAACATCTCAGGACATTTTGAAGGAGTGGGCACATGCCCCATAACATCGCCATTCTGGGCGCCTCCGGCTATACCGGCGCCGAACTGGTGCGGATCATCGCAACCCATCCGTCGTTCCAAATCAAGGCGTTGACCGGGGATCGTAAAGCCGGGCAGCCGATGGCATCGGTCTATCCGCATTTGCGGCATCTGGACTTACCGGACCTGATCTCGATTGATCAGTTGGACTATAACGGGCTCGATCTGGTGTTTTGTGCCTTGCCGCATGCCACCAGCCAGGCGGTCATCCCGTCCATCCCGGCCTCGGTCAAGGTTGTGGATCTGTCAGCCGACTTCCGGCTCCGCGACCCGGAGGCCTATGCCAAGTGGTACGGCAAAGCGCATGACGCGGTCGAGATGCAGGCGGAGGCGGTTTACGGTCTGACCGAGTTCTATCGCGACGAAATCAAAGGCGCGCGGTTCGTGGCGGGGACCGGGTGCAACGCGGCGACGGGTCTTTATGCGCTCTTGCCTTTGGTCAAGGCGGGCGTGGTCGATCTGGATGACATTGTGCTCGATCTGAAAGCCGCGACCAGCGGGGCGGGGCGGTCGGCAAAGGAGCATCTGTTGATGTCGGAGCTTGTGGAGAACGTCAAAAGCTACTCGATGGGGGGCACGCATCGGCATTTGGGCGAGTTTGATCAGGAACTGTCCAAGGCGGCGGGGCGCGACATTCGCGTGCAGTTGTCGCCGCATCTGATGCCGGGCGCGCGGGGCATTGTGATGAGCTGTTATCTGAAGGGCGATCCTGTCGCAGTTCACGAAACGCTGTCGGCGGCCTATATATCCGAGAGGTTTATTCAGGTTCTGCCCTTGGGAGAGGTGCCGCAGATGAAAGACACCCGCGCTTCCAACTTCTGCCATATCGGTGTGGTGGGGGATCGTGTGGCGGGCCGTGCCACGGTGATCGCGACTTTGGACAATCTGACAAAGGGTTCGTCGGGTCAGGCGGTGCAGAATGCGAACCTGATGTTGGGCGAAGTGGAACATGCCGGGTTGATGATGGCACCGGTCTATCCGTGAGGAGCGATTTCCGACACGGAAATCGGTTCGGAAAATGTGACATTTTCCGCCGCCTGCGGCGGGGCGTATTTGGAAAGAGATGAAGCGATGAAAGGTCTGAAGAAACAACGTCGTATCCAGATCATCGGCCTCGCCGGTATCTGTCTTGCGGGTGTCCTCGGGACGCTTTGGTTTTTGCCGGACGATGCCTTCCAGTTCTTCCGGTCTCCGACTGAAGTTTTGGCGGAACCACCGGGGGAAAGCGAGTTCTTCCAGCTGGGCGGGTTGGTCAAGGAAGGCTCAATGACAGAGCCTGAAGGCGTGCAGTTCAGCTTTGTCATCGAAGACGCGTCCTCGGAGGTGCCGGTGCGCTATGTCGGGAATGATCCGGCGCCGGACCTGTTTGGCGAGGGGCAGGGGACCATCGTGAAGGGCTATTATGTGGACGGCGTGTTTCAAGCGTCAGAGCTGCTGGCCAAGCATGATGAGACCTACATGCCTGCCGAAGTCATTGAAATGCTGAAGGAACAGGGCGTCTATCAGGAACCGAGCGGTTAGTTCGCCCACCGTTAACCATTCAGGCGCACCTTTTGCCCTCAGAACCCGAGGGGCTAAGGTGAGATGCCAAGCGTTTCAGAGATTGCAGACGAAATACTCAGACGCGAGGGCGGGTATGTCAACGACCCGGACGATCCCGGCGGCGCGACCAATCATGGGGTCACGATCCATACCATGCGGCGGCTTGGGCTGGATCTCGACGGTGATGGGGATGTGGATACGCGCGATGTGCGCCGGCTGAGCCGGGCTCAGGCGAAGGACATTTTCATCAAGAGCTACTTTCATGATCCGGGTATTTCCGGCCTGCCGGCCAGTCTGCATGCCAGTGTGTTCGACATGCAGGTCAATGCGGGGGCGCATGCCGCCAAAATCTTGCAGCGGCTTTTTCGGAAGATGGGGTTCGAGATTGCCGTCGATGGCCAGATCGGGCCGAAGACGCGGCGTGTGGCACGTGCTGCCGCCGATGCGGCGCCGGATCATCTGGCCGATGCTTACGGGATAGAGCGGCGTAACTACTATTACGCGCTCGCGGATCGGCGTGCGGCGAGCCGCAAATACGCGCGGCGCCGGGACGGTGGCAAGGGCGGTTGGATCAGACGGGCGGAGGAGTTCATCTCGCCTAGGTATCATCTGACTGCTGCCGCGCATGCAAAACGCGTGGAGCACTGGCAATGATCGGGTCGCTTCTGGGAATGATCTTTGGCGGCGGCCGCAATGTTCTGCGCGAAACGGTTGAGGTCTTTCGACCGAATGCGGAGGCGTCAGAGTTGCGCGCGGCGGCAAAAAGCGCTGCGGCCCTTTCTCAGTTTGCGGCCGAATTTGGAATTGAACGGAAGGGCTGGTTCGACAGGTTTATCGACGGGTTGAACCGGTTGCCGCGCCCGATGTTGGCGCTGGGCACGCTGGGTTTGTTCGTCACCGCGATGGCTGACCCCATTTGGTTCGCACAACGGATGCAGGGGATCGCCCTGGTGCCGGAGCCGCTCTGGTGGCTCATGGGGGCCATTGTGTCCTTCTACTTTGGCGCAAGACACCAGGCGAAAGCACATGATCTGCATCGGTCCATGGCGGCGACGCTGGCGCATGCGCCAGAGGTGATCCGCCGGATCGAAGCGCTCGATGGCTTTCAGGAAACCGAAGAGGTGGACATGCCGGAGGACACACCCGCACCTGTGATCCTGAAGAAAGCGACGGGACAAAAAGCTGTGCGGTATCCGGACAATGCCGCCCTTGAGGATTGGAGCCGGTCGCGTGAGCGGTGATCTTCTTTTCAAACTGGTTGCGGATCACGGGCCCTGGGTGATCCTTGTGTTCTTTCTTTTATGGAGAGATGCGGAGAAGGACCGGGCCACGAGGGCGGTGCTCGACAAGAACGCGGCGCTTCTGACGGAAATCACGACGGTTATCAGGGAACGGATGCCGAGGAACTGACCATGCTTCGATCTGTGTGGCACTGGCTGCGTGAGGTGCTTTCGGGACACCGCCTTGCGCAAGCGATCAAACGAAACGAGCGCGCGGCAGAAGAGCTGGACCATGCGCTCAGAAAGGTGTTGCGACGATGACCAAACCCATCTTGCTTTTGCTTGTGACGATTGCCGTCTTTGAACTGAGCAACATGATCCTGGGCTATGACCTGGCCTATCGGGTGGGATATGGCGCTTTTGTTCTGCTGGCGCTGGTGATCGCGGGGACCTTCCTGTGGCTTTGGAAGCAGCGCTCGACACCGCTGGCCCTTGGCATGGTGTTCAGTTGGGCCGGTGCTTCCTGCGTGATGGCGTGGTGGTGGCTCTATAGCCTGCTTGGCGCGCCGGTTTGGATGCACGACAACCCGCTCCTGTTCGTTTTTCTTTCGGTATACCTCATGGGTGCTGCGTTGCACCTGGAAGTGATCGGTCGGTCCTTTGCGTTGTCGCGGTTTGCGACATTTGCACCTATTGCCGGTGCTGTGCTGATATCCTTGGTTGTGTCGCTGATGGCCTGACTTCACGCAGTTGCGACCAACCGTCGCTTGGCCGGATCACATGGGCGTTCTACAACTGGCTCATGATCGTAGAACTTGGACATTTCACGCTGCTTTTGGCCCTGCTCGTCGCGGGCCTGCAAATGGTTGTACCGCTGGTCGGGGCTCAGCGCGGGTGGGCGTCCTGGATGGCGATTGGCGGCCCTGCGGCGATGGCGCAGTGTATCCTGCTGACGTTTTCCTTCTGCGCGTTGACTTATGCCTTTGTGACGTCGGACTTTTCCGTCCGATTGGTGGCGCTGAACTCTCACACTTTGAAGCCGATGCTTTACAAGGTGACGGGCGTGTGGGGGAACCACGAAGGGTCGATGCTGCTTTGGTGCCTGATTATTGCGCTCTTCGGGGCGTTGGTGGCGCTGTTTGGCAGTGATTTGCCTGATAAGCTGAAGGCGCGCGTGCTGGCGGTGCAGGCCTCCATCGGGGTCGCCTTCCTGAGCTTTCTGATTTTCACGTCGAACCCGTTCCTGCGGCTGGTGACACCGCCGATGAACGGTCAGGATTTGAACCCGCTGTTGCAGGACCCTGGCTTGGCGTTTCATCCGCCGTTTCTCTATGTGGGCTATGTCGGGCTTTCGATGAGCTTTTCCTTCGCGGTGGCGGCCCTGATCGAGGGCCGTGTCGATGCGGCCTGGGGGCGCTGGGTGAGACCGTGGACTTTGCTGGCCTGGCTGAACCTGACCATCGGGATCGCGCTGGGATCGTGGTGGGCCTATTACGAATTGGGCTGGGGCGGCTTCTGGTTCTGGGATCCGGTGGAGAACGCGAGTTTCATGCCGTGGTTGATCTCTGCCGCGCTTCTGCACTCGGCCATTGTTGTTGAGAAACGTGAGGCACTCAAAAGCTGGACGATCCTGCTGGCCATTCTTGCCTTTGGCTTCTCGCTGATTGGCGCGTTTATCGTGCGCTCGGGTGTGCTGACCTCGGTGCATGCGTTCGCCAACGACCCGGAGCGCGGGGTCTATCTGCTTGCGATCACAGGAGTGTTCATGGGCGGGGCGCTGACGCTTTACGCGGCGCGCGCCACTGAGATGCAGGCGAAAGGTGTCTTTTCAACGGTGAGCCGCGAGAGTGCATTGGTTATGAACAACGTGCTGCTTGCCGTGTCCACCTTCGTGGTCTTCATCGGGACAATCTGGCCGCTGGTGGCGGAGATGGCGTTTGACCGTAAGGTGTCGGTCGGTCCGCCGTTCTTCGATGCAGCCTTCACCCCCTTCATGGTGCTCCTTGCGATCCTGTTGCCGCTAGGCTCTATCCTGCCCTGGAAGCGGGCGAAGCTGGAGCGCTCGTTCAAGCCGCTCTGGACGGCGCTGCTTGTTGCTTTCGCAGTTTTCGCGCTTGTTTGGACGGTGCAGACCGGGCGCACCTTGCTGGCACCGATTGGGGCCCTGCTGGGCAGTTGGCTGGTTGTCGGGGCCGCCGCGGACCTTTGGGTGCGCACCGGCAAAGGCGGGCTCTCCAACAAGCTTGGCCGGGCGTGGAGGTTGCCGCGCGCCGATTGGGGCAGGGCTGTCGCCCATTCTGGTTTCGGAGTGACTGTCTTCGGGATTGCGGCCCTGTTGGCCTGGGAGATCGAAGATGTCCGCACTGCCAATGTTGGCGATACCTTCGTCGTGGGCGGGTATCAGGTGACCTTACTCGATGTGCGCGATGTGGAAGGCCCGAATTACCTGTCCACCATGGCCGAGATAGAGCTCACCAAAGGCAACACAACAGCCATCCTTACGCCGGAGAGCCGGTATTACCCGGTGGCCGGCATGCCGACGACGGAAGCCGCAATTTCAAACGGTGTTTTCCGCGACCTCTACGCCGTGATCGGAGATGAACAGGCGGATGGGTCATGGGCGATCCGGACGTTTATCAAACCCTTTGCCAACTGGATTTGGGCGGGTGCGATCATCATGTCGCTCGGCGGCCTGCTGTCTTTGACGGATCGCCGCTATCGCGTGGCCGCAGGGGCCTCGAAGACGCGCAAAACGGTGCCGGCAGAATGATCCGGGTTCTGGTGCTTTGGCTGGCCATGGCAACGGCAGCCTTCGCTGTTCAACCAGATGAGATTCTCGATGATCCCGTGCTGGAAGAACGCGCCCGCGAGTTGTCCAAGGGCATTCGGTGTCTTGTCTGTCGGAACGAGTCGATCGACGAAAGCAATGCAGAGCTGGCGCGCGATTTGCGTCTTCTCGTCCGTGAGCGATTGGTGGAAGGTGACAGCGACGATCAAGTGATCGATTTCCTTGTGTCCCGTTATGGCGAGTATGTGCTTTTGACGCCGCGCGCGACCGGTGCGAACCTTGTGCTTTGGTTGGCCCCCGTGATCCTTTTCGGGGTCGCGCTAGCCATTGCATTGGTCTATGTGCGCGGGCGTCGTGATCCCGTGACAGATGACGGGCTGAGTGAGGCTGAAAAAGCCCGCTTGGCCAAGTTGATGGAAGAGTAGCGCGCTTCGACGCAGCGTCGGCCTTTCCTGAACCCTTCAGTTCACTTATGTCATTGGGGAAACCCGAAGAGGACGCCATTTCATGGACTATCAGACGCTAAGTGTGACCCAATCCGATGGGGTTACGGTGATTACGCTCGACCGACCGACCGTCAAGAATGCGCTGAACACGCAAATGCGGGCAGAGCTGCTGCATGCCTTTACGAAGGAGGCGCGAACAGCCCGCTGCATCGTGTACACGGGCGCCGGTGATGCGTTTTGTTCAGGGCAGGATTTGAGCGACGCAAAGTCCATCGCGAGCGTTAACCTTGAGCGCACTCTGAGGGACGAATATGTCCCTCTCCTGCGGGCGATTTTCGACTGCCCGGTGCCGACGATTGCCGCCGTCAACGGGGCGGCGGCCGGGGCGGGCGCCAATCTGGCCTTGGCGGCGGATGTTGTCATCGCGTCTGAAAAAGCCGTGTTCCTTCAGGCTTTTGCCCGCATCGGGCTTATCCCGGATGCGGGTGGCACCTATTGGTTGCCGCGCCAGGTCGGGTTTGCCCGCGCCATGGGAGCGGCGCTTTTTGCGGAGCCAATCCCTGCGCGTCAGGCGGCCGAGTGGGGCATGATCTGGGAAGCCGTTGACGATGCCAAGTTCGGTACGCATTGGCGCGCCCGGGCAGAAAAGCTCGCGGCTGGACCTACGGTGACCTATGGCTATGCCAAGGAAGCGATCCGCGGGACCTATGCCAACACGCTGGAAGAACAATTGCTTCTGGAAGCCAAGCTTCAGGGCAAATGCGGAAAGACCCGAGACTTCCGCGAAGGTGTGATGGCGTTTCTTGAAAAGCGCCCGGCAGAATATGAAGGGCGCTGATCCGCGTTAGGATTTTGTTAACCGCTGCGCCAGATGCCACCGCCACCCACCCAAATTATAGGGGGGTGGGGTGTGAAGATATGATGAAGTTTTCTCCGTCACAGTTCGATTTCCGCCGGTGCCAACTGGGTCTCGTACCAGCGCGCTGAGACGGTTCGGATGAGAGACAGCTCGGCCGTTCCGGGCCGCCGCTCGACCCGTCGGTAGACGAAGCCATCATTGGTACGCCGGACCAGACCGTGGTCCACCAGCGAACGGCGCAGGAGAACATGGTCGCCAAAGACCTCGCCTTGCTTCAGAATGGCATTGATTTCCTTCTCACGCAGGTCGCGGTGAGACGGGATGCGCGACCAGAAGACAGCGAGACACAAGCCTTGCACAGCATGGCCTTTCGGCCAGCGGTGCATCCGCCCCTGCGCATCGAATACCCGCAAGGCCAGTTGAACGCGGCGCAGTTCCTCATCGCTGGCCACGTCTGGTGTGGGCGTTGTGGCCTTCAGCACTTGCCAGGATCGGTACCCGGCGGCACGTGCGACCAAGTTCATCGCGCTCAGGTGCCCCGGGGGGGCGTCAGGCCAGTCTCGACGCAAGGCGTCTGCGAATTTGGCAACATCCTCGATCACGAGGGGAAGGGGGGTGCGGGACATAGTCAGCCGACCTTTCAGATGGGGCGCTTTGAGTGCCGAGTGCCGCCATTGTCGACTGCGCCTTGAAAGAAAGGAAGGCTCGTTCGATGGCAGGTTTAGCGTGGTCCAAAACGACCGGCGGCGACTGGGTGAACTGCTGACCCGGGCGCTGACCTAAGGCGTTTGCCCGAGCAACGCAACCGATTTGTTTCGCGCTGGGAGGCCGAACGCCGCTGACCGGCTTTCGGCTGATTTTTGGGCTTGGGTCAGTAAGGTATTGGCGTCTCCTTGCCAAAAGCAGCGCAATTTGGATTTGTTTTGGTGGGTTGCCCGGACACTTGTTAGCCTCCCCTGAACCGACGACGATCATAGAGCATTTATGATGAAACGAGCTTTGCCCACCTTGGTCGTGGCCTTCGCCAGCGTTGCCGCCAACGCGGCTCAGGCGCAGGACGCCTCACCCTGTGGCGTGGATCACGCGGCTTGGTTCGCGCTTCATGCGGAAGAGATGACGGGGACGTGGACAGACACACCGGTTATGGGCCTGTTGCTTGGGCAGCCCATGCCGCTGGGTCCGCCCGAGCCGGTTCAGATGACCGCAATTCCGGATGGATTTTCAACCGTCGGCGAAGACCCAGTGCGGGTCTACGACCTCGTGCTGACCGACGGACCGTTCATGGTCGATCCGCCAGGTGGTGCGGGTGCCCTTGCACGGCTTGACCGGGAGACAATCACAGATTGCCCCATTGCCGATTTGCCGCGCCTTTCATCGAGCTACACCATTGAAATTGATGGCGAAATGGTTGAGGGCAACATCGCGGCTGTCGTTCAGTCCACCCGCGTTATGCACATCTGGTTTGCGCTTGATACAAGCTTTGGCCGGGTCGAGCAGATGTCCACTCTGACCCGGTAAGCTTGGCCGGGATTACCGGTTTTCGACGTCCACGTAGTCGCGCAGGGGCTCGCCCACGTAAAGCTGGCGCGGGCGGCCGATCTTCATGGTTGGGTCGGCGATCATTTCCTTCCACTGGCTGATCCAGCCAACGGTGCGGGCAAGCGCAAAGATCGGTGTGAACATTGATGTCGGGAAGCCCATCGCATCGAGGATGATGCCAGAGTAGAAGTCGACATTCGGGTAGAGCTTGCGCTCGGCGAAATAGGGATCGTCGATGGCGATCTGTTCCAGTTCCTTGGCGACCTGAAGCGTCGGGTTGTTCTCGATGCCGAGAAGGTCGAGCACTTCGTCCGCGGACTGCTTCATCACCTTCGCGCGTGGGTCGAAGTTCTTGTAGACGCGGTGCCCGAAGCCCATCAGGCGGAACGGGTCTTCCTTGTCTTTGGCGCGGGCCACGAATTCCGGAATGCGGTCCGGTGTGCCAATCTCGCGCAACATCTCAAGGCAGGCCTGGTTGGCGCCGCCATGCGCCGGGCCCCAGAGACAGGCGATGCCAGCGGCGATACAGGCAAACGGGTTGGCACCCGACGATGAGGCAAGGCGTACGGTCGAAGTGGACGCGTTCTGCTCGTGATCGGCATGCAGCGTGAAGATACGGTCCATCGCGCGGGAGAGGATCGGGTTGACCTCATAATCCTCGGCCGGGACGGCAAAGCACATGCGCAGGAAGTTCGATGCATAGTCAAGGTCATTGCGCGGATAGATGAACGGCTGACCGATGGAGAACTTGTACGCCCAGGCGGCAATCGTCGGCATCTTTGCGATCAGGCGGATCGAAGCGACTTCACGCTGCCACGGGTCGTTGATGTCGGTGCTGTCGTGATAGAAGGCGGACATGGCGCCCACAACACCCGTCATAATGGCCATCGGATGCGCGTCCCGGCGGAACCCGCGATAGAAGTAAACCATCTGCTCATGCAGCATCGTGTGGTTGGTCACACGGCTTTCAAAATCTTCCAATTCGGCGGCTTTGGGCAGTTCGCCATAAAGCAACAGGTAGCAGACTTCGAGGAAGTGCGATTTCTCGGCCAGTTGGTCGATCGGATAGCCCCGATGCAGCAACTCACCCTTATCGCCATCGATAAATGTAATGGCGCTGTCGGTTGCAGCGGTGGAAGTAAAGCCGGGGTCATAGGTGAATACGTCACCTTGCGCGTAAAGCTTGCGGATGTCGATCACATCCGGACCAGCCGTCGGCGAAAGAATGGGCAGGTCCAGTTCTTTGTCGTCGAAGGAGAGTTTCGCAGTCTTGTTTTCGCCCATGTCTTTCACGATCCTCTTCCTTTTCTGGCCGTTGACGGCCCTGGACCGTCTATGATGTGGCGTCGGACAGCCGCAGGACCGTTTCCTCGCGCCCCAAAACCAGCATCATATCGAAAACACTGGGTGAAACCGCGCGTCCGGCCAAAGCAGCGCGCAGCGGCGCCGCAAGCTTTCCGAGCTTCGTGTTGTGTTCTTCCGCAAGAGACCCAACGGCGGCCTCAAGCGCTTCGCGGGTCCAGCTAGCATTTTGCAGGTGCGGCGTCAATTCTCGCAGTATACCAATGTGTACTGAATCGAGCGATTTTGCAGACTTCTCATCAGGCATAATTGGCCGCGATGTCAGAGCAAACTGTGCTTTTTCAATGAGTTCCGGGTAAGTCTTCGCACGTTCTTTGAGCGTGTACATGGCCCGCGACAAAGCGTCTTCCTGTTGAGTTGTAAGTATTTCCTGACCACTGAGTGTCAGAAAAGTCTGAATTTCCGCTACGAGTGCAGCGTCCTCTTTTGCAGCAATGTGCTGGCCGCTGAGATTGGCGAGTTTCTTTGTGTCGAACCGTGCCGGGGCTTTGCGGATGCCATCCAGATCGAACCACTCAATCGCCTGTGCATCGGTGAAGAACTCTTCATCGCCGTGGCTCCATCCGAGCCGGGCCAGGTAGTTGCGCATGGCGGAGGCGGGATACCCCTCAGCCGCCCATTCCTCCACGCCGAGCGCCCCGTGGCGCTTGGAAAGTTTCTTGCCATCTTCGCCATGGATCAACGGGATATGGGCCCAAACCGGCACGTCCCATCCCATGGCGGAATAGACCAGCATCTGTCGGGCTGCATTGTTGAGGTGATCGTCGCCCCGGATCACGTGGGTCACGCCCATGTCGTGATCGTCGACCACCACAGCCAGCATATAGACGGGCGTCCCGTCCGAGCGGAGCACAATCATGTCATCGAGCTGGTCATTGCGGATCGTCACATCGCCCTGCACGCGGTCTTTGATGACCGTCTCGCCGTCGCGCGGAGCTTTGACACGGATCGCGAAGGGCGCATCCGGATGGTCACTTTCCGGGACATCGCGCCATGGGGAGCGAAAGAGAGTGCTTTCGCCTTTCGCACGCGCCTTTTCGCGAAAGGCCTGGACTTCATCCGGCGTTGAAAAACACTTGTAGGCGGCACCGGAGGCCAACATGGCCTTGGCCACTTCGGCATGGCGGTCTGCCCGCTCGAACTGGCTGATTGCATCGCCGTCCCAATCCAGCCCAAGCCATTCCAATCCTTTGAAGATCGCTTCTGTCGCCTCGGGCGTGGAGCGCGCGCGGTCGGTGTCTTCGATCCTGAGCAGGAATTTCCCGCCCTTGGCGCGTGCGTAAAGCCAGTTGAACAACGCGGTCCGGGCCCCGCCGATGTGGAGAAATCCGGTGGGCGAGGGTGCAAAGCGGGTGACGACGGGGCGGTCGGTCATGGGGTCGTTAACCTCTCGGAAACCTTGAATGGATAAGTCGCGAGCGGTGTAGTCAACGCGCCCGGAGGTGACAAGGGTGCGCCTTTTTCAGGCCATTGAACACGAATTACTGCGTCAGCACGGGCACCTGTTCCCGTGGGCTCCGGTTCTTTACGGAACGGGTATAGGGGCCTATTTCGCGATCCGCTTTGAACCTGTGCGCGCGCATTGGACCCTGCTTGGGATTGGCCTGATCCTGACCTTTGGGCTTGCCGTCAGAACACATGGTGTCGCGCGCGTGGTCGCCCTGGCGCTGGCGCTTATGCTTGCAGGCTTTGCGGTTGCCGGGGCGAAAGCGCATCGCGTGGCGGGGGAGACACTCGGCTATCGATACTACGGTGCCATTGAAGGGCGGATCATCAAGGTCGACCGGTCCGCGTCCGACGCCCTCAGGCTGACCCTCGACCGGGTGCGGCTCCAAGACGTGCCACCCCACCGTACCCCGGAGCGGGTGCGCGTCGCGCTGCATGGACAGCAAGGGTTCATCGAGCCCGAACCGGGTGTCACGGTCATACTCACCGGCCATCTGTCGCCGCCCGGAGGCGCGGTAGAGCCGGGCGGGTATGACTTCCGACGACAGGCGTGGTTCCAGCGGTTGGGCGCGGTTGGATACACGCGCACGCCTGTGCTGGCGCTTGAGCCGCATGACGGGCGCGGATGGGACCTTTGGGTGTATCGTTTGCGCATGCGGCTGTCGGCTGCTGTTCAGGAGGCGCTTCCGGGTTCCGTCGGGGCGTTTGCATCGGCTATCACCACCGGCGATCGCTCCGCGATTTCGGACGCGGAATATGATGCGTTGCGTGCTTCCAACCTTGCCCATCTCCTGGCAATTTCGGGGTTGCATATGGGTCTTTTGACCGGGTTCGTTTTCGCCGCGCTCCGTCTTGCTTTGTCTGCTCTGCCCGGTGGGGCATTGCATCTGCCTGCCAAGAAGATTGCGGCGGCGGGCGCATTGTTGGCGGGCGCTTCGTATTTGATGTTGTCGGGGGGCAACGTCGCCACGGAACGCGCTTTCATCATGGTCGCCGTCATGTTTGGCGCGGTCTTTGCCGATCGCCGCGCGGTGACATTGCGGGCCGTCGCAATGGCTGCTCTGATCGTGTTGACGCTGAAGCCTGAAGCCCTTTATGGACCCGGGTTTCAAATGTCATTTGCAGCCACGACAGCGCTGGTGGCGGTCTACGGTCTCTTTCGCGCGCGCGGGGTGTCGCCCAACCGCTGGCCGCGTGGTTTGCGTTTGATTGGCGGTGTTGCGGTCTCGTCTCTGATTGCGGGGCTCGCCACGGCCCCCATCGGCGCGGCGCATTTCAACCAGGTGCCGCATTACGGGCTGGTGGCCAATGTGGTCTCGGTGCCCTTGATGGGCCTGGTCATTATCCCCGGTGCCGTCCTGGCCGCGCTGCTGGCGCCGCTGGGCTTGGCCGAGATTGGTCTGGCGATGATGGCGCCCGCGATCCAGTGGATACTGTGGGTGGCAAAAACCGTGTCGGGTTGGGACGGAGCGCTCAGTTTCATCGTTGCACCCGGTCCGGTCGTGCTGCCCATGCTGGCCATCGGGATGCTTTGGATCGTGCTTTGGCAGGGCTGGCTCCGTATGGCCGGGGCGCCCATAGCCGCGCTCGCGCTTGGGCTTTGGTCACAGGTCGAACGCCCTCCGGTCCTGGTCTCGCAAACCGGTGGCTTGATCGGTGTGCTGACAGAAGAGGGCCGGGCGCTTTCCAAGCCGAAAGGGGATGGTTTCGCCGCTGAAAGCTGGTTGGAGAATGACGGGGATCCGGTTTTGCAAGCAGTGGCGCATGATCGTCCTGCATTTGTGGAAGAAGGACGCCAGCGGGATGTGATGCTGGGCACCGCCACCATCCGGCACGCGACGGGGAAACGCGCCGCCGCCGCAGCATTGTCGGACTGTGCGCAGGTTGCGCTTTTGATCGTGAATGTGCCGCTCGATGCGCCGGATGGGTGCCACCTCTATGATATCAGGCGGTTGCGGGACACAGGCTCACTTGCCATTCATGCCGGTCAAGAGGGCCTTGAGATCACCAGTGCTCAACAGCACACAGGGCGCCGCCTCTGGACGCCCTGATTGTGGTTTTATCTGTACCCGTGACGGAGCCACGCCATCCGGGTTTGGTTCAATAACTCCGGATCAAACCAACAAGGCGGCCTTGCACCTTGACCTGATCGTCGCGGAAAAGACGGGTCTCATAGGCGGGGTTGGCCGCTTCAAGTGCAATCGTGCTGCCTTGCTGCCGGAACCGTTTCAGCGTCGCTTCCTGGTCTTCGACAAGGGCGACAACGATATCACCATTGTCGGCGGTCGACGTTTCCCGGATCACGACGATATCGCCATCATTGATCCCGGCATCAATCATTGAGTCGCCCTTCACTTCGAGCGCATAGTGGTGCCCTTTGCCGACCATTTGGCCCGGCACGGCCACGCGGTGGTGTTCGTGACTGATCGCCTCAATCGGTACACCGGCTGCAATCTTGCCCATAACCGGCAGTTCCAGCGCATTGGCTTCAACCGGCATCGCGCCTTTCGGTTCGGGCAGGTCAGTCTTGTCACCTTCGATGACGCGTGGTGTGAACCCGCTCTTTTCAAGCGCTTCCGGCAGCTTCACGATTTCTATTGCGCGCGCCCGGTGGGCAAGGCGACGAATAAAGCCCCGCTCTTCCAGTGCGGTGATTAACCTGTGAATGCCCGACTTGGAGCGCAGGTCCAGCGCTTCCTTCATTTCGTCAAAAGACGGCGGCACGCCGTCGCGCTGCAAACGCTTATTGATAAAATCAAGCAAATCCAGTTGTTTACGGGTCAGCATTTCTGCAAACCTCCTCTGCTCTCAGCCTCACGGGTTTACCCGCGTTCGAGCTATGTTCTAGTCGTGTTCCTGTTTTGTGTCAATAATCGTTAAAATTCGATGAATGACACCACGGAGCCGGCTGCTTTTTCCGGGTCGTGCGGTGGGCGGACCACGAGGGCGTTGGCCTCCGCAAGGACGGATAGGAGGGCGCTGTCTTGTCGGTCTGCAACGGTGAGCGCGCCTGCGTTGAGCGTGGCGCGCATGTAGTGTTGGCGGGGACCGTTCGGTCCGATTGGGGCGGCAAGCACGCCGGTTTGCACGGGCAGCGGTTCGGCTGGCAGCCCCTGCATTGCGCGCAGCAAGGGGCGCATGAAGATATGTCCGCAGACGATTGATGACACAGGATTTCCAGGCAGGCCCAGCATGGGTGTGCCGTTCAGGCGCCCGGCCATCAGTGGTTTGCCGGGGCGCATGGCGATCTTGTAGAACGCCTGATCGAGCCCAAGGTTCGCGGCCACGGCTCCAACCAGATCGTAATCGCCGACCGACGCGCCGCCGATGGTGACAATCAGGTCCGCCCCCTCGGTCAGGGCGAAGGCGGCCTCAAGGCTTTCCTTTGTGTCTGCCGCGATCGGCAGCAGGCGGGCTTCGGCCCCTTCCGCCTCCGCCATGGCCGACAGCGCAAATCCATTGGAGGCTACGATCTGCGACGGGTCTGGTGTTTCACCCGGCATCACCAATTCACTTCCCGTGGCGATGAAGGCGACCTTGGGGCGACGAGAAACCGTGACCTCGGGCGCGTTCATGGCGGCGGCGAGCGCGACGAGGGCAGGTGTTACACGGCGCGGCGCTGCGATGTCGTCGCCGACGTTAAAGTCGCGCCCGATGTCCCTGATATATAATTGCGTATCGGCATTTGCGTTCAGGGAAATGGTGTCGTTTTCGCGGACAACATCTTCCTGAATGACCACTCGGGTCGCCCCGTCGGGGACAGGAGCGCCAGTGAAGACGCGGACAGCTTGGCCGAGTTCCAGGTGCTCCAGCGCGGGGCCGCCAGCAGCGGTTTCGCCGACCACGTGATAACTTTTAGCGTCGCCCGCCACAGCGTAACCGTCCATGATCGAGGCCCGAAAGGGCGGTTGGGCCCGCTGCGCGACAACGGGCTCAGCCAGAACCCGGCCCGTGGCAGCCCGCAAGGGAACCGTTTCAGTGTCCAGAGGGGCCGCGAGTGCAAAGACGTGGGCCAGCGCCTCATCAACCGTGATCACTTAGGCGCCTCATACCGCCCGGACTTTCCGCCGTCCTTCAGGACCAGACGGATGTCTGCGATCACCATCGATTTCTCCACGGCTTTCACCATGTCATAGACCGTGAGGCAGGCTGTGCTCACTGCGGTCAGTGCCTCCATCTCAACCCCGGTTTGGCCGGTCGTCTTGACGGTGGCCTCAACACGGATGCCGGGGCGGGTCGGATCAGCAGTCAAAATCAGCGCAACTTTGCTGATCGGCAGTGGATGGCAGAGCGGGATCAGGTCGGCTGTTTTCTTGGCGCCCATGATCCCGGCCAACTGTGCGACGGACAGAACATCGCCTTTTTTCGCACGGCCATCGGTGATGATATCGAGGGTTTCCGGGGTCATCCGAACGTAACCTTCGGCCACCGCCACGCGATCAGTGATCTCTTTGGCGGAGACATCGACCATATGCGCCTGTCCGTCTTTGTCGAAATGCGTCAACTCGCTCATGCGGGCACCGGGTCTGCTAGGATGTCCTTGGTCGCGCCTGTCACATCCTGTTGGCGCATCAGGCTTTCCCCGATCAGGAAGCTGCGCGCACCGACCTTGGCAAGCCGCGCCAGATCAGCGGGGGAAAAGAGGCCGCTCTCGGCCACCAGCATGCGGTCGTCCGGCACACGGGCGGCCAACCGCTCGGTCGTCGCCAGATCGGTTTCGAAGGTCTTCAGGTTGCGGTTGTTCACACCCAGCAACGGGGATTTGAGGGCGAGCGCGCGATCAAGCTCGTCCTCGTCATGGACTTCAATCAGAACATCCATGCCCCATTCGAAGGCGGCCACTTCCAACTCATGGGCTTGAATGTCGGACACGCTGGCCATGATGATCAGGATGCAGTCCGCACCCCAGGCGCGCGCTTCGGCGACCTGATAGGTGTCATAGAGGAAGTCCTTGCGGAGACATGGCAATGTCGTCGCCGCACGTGCGGCCATCAGGTATTCGGGCGCGCCCTGAAACGAGGGGGTGTCGGTCAGAACGGACAGGCAGGTTGCGCCGCCCGCCTCATAGGCTTCTGCGAGGCGTGGAGGGTCGAAATCCGGGCGGATGAGACCTTTGGACGGGCTGGCCTTCTTGATCTCTGCGATCAGGCCATATCCGGCGTTCTGCGCTTTCTTGAGGGCGTCGGCAAAACCGCGCGGAGCGTCTGCCGCCTTCGCCTCGATTTCTATCTCGGCGAGGGGGCGCGCGGCTTTCGCCGCGGCGATTTCCTCGAGCTTGTAGGCTTTGATGCGGTCGAGCACGTTTGTCATGGGCTCTGTGTTAGCGTGACTTGATCCGGGATGAAACGATTTCTGATCAGAAGTCGGACCAGAAAATGCGCATTTTCTGCGCCCGCTTCAAACCCAGCGGATCGGGGTCTGCCCGTTGGCTTCAAGCCAGGTGTTGGTCCGGCTGAAGGGGCGCGCACCGAAGAACCCGCGACGCGCGGACAAGGGGGAGGGGTGCGCGGTCTCGATCTTCAAGTGGTGGTCCGAGAGGTTGGCGCCGAGTTTCTGTGCGTGTTTGCCCCAGAGGAGGAAGGCGCGTGGTGTCGCGTCGAGATGAGCGAGGACCTGTTCGGTCAGTCTTGACCAACCCAGCCTGGCATGACCGCCCGCCTCACCCTCTGGCACGGTGAGCGCGGTGTTGAGCAGGAGCACACCTTGGTCGGCCCATGGGCCCAGATCGCCATTGGCCGGTGCCCGACCAAGATCGTCTTCGAGTTCCCGGAAGATGTTCTTCAGCGAGCGTGGCAACGCCACCTCGGGCGCAACCGAGAAGGCAAGCCCGTTGGCGTGGCCTTTTGTGGGGTAGGGATCCTGGCCGAGGATGATCACTTTGGTGTCGTCAGGCTGTGTTCGGGAGAGTGCCGCAAAGCGCAGCGGTGGCGGGGGCAGGACCCTGCGGGTTTCTTTTGCGATCTGGTCCGAGAGATCGGGCCAGATGGTGCGAAAGAACGGCAAATCGGACCAGGCCCCCAAGGTGCTTAGGGGGGCTGTCTGCCCCCCGACGCCTGCGGCGTCTCCCCCCGAGGATATTTTCGGGTCAATGGAGGCGGCAGAACTCACGCGGCGGAGGTGATCTTTGCGAGGCCTTCGAGCTTGGTCTTGGCCGCGCCGCTGTCGATGCTCTCGGCCGCGATCTCCACGCCGCCTTTCAAGCTTTCGGTCTTGCCAGCGACCAGCAGGGCTGCGGCCGCATTGAGGAGCACCGCGTCGCGATAGGCGCCCGGGGCCCCGTCCAGCAGGGCGCGGAACGCCGTTGCGTTTTCTTCCGGGGTGCCGCCGAGGATGTCTTTCAGCGGGTGGACGGGCAGGCCTGCGTCTTCCGGGTGCACTTCGCGGGCGGCGATCATGCCACCGGAGAGAGCCGCGACGGATGTGGGGCCGGTGATCGAGATTTCGTCCATACCGTCCTGCCCGTGCACCAGCCAGGCCGTTTCCGTTCCGAGGGCGGAGAGCGTTTCGGCCATCGGGAAGATCAGGTCAGGGGCGAAGGCACCCGTGAGTTGGCGTTTGACGCCAGCGGGGTTCGTCAAAGGCCCGAGGATGTTAAAGATCGTCTTGCTGCCAAGTTCCATCCGGACCGGCATGACGTGTTTCATCGCCGGATGGTGCATTGGCGCCATCATGAAGCCGATCCCGACCTCTTCCAGAGCTTTTTCAACGACATCCGGGCCGACCATCACGTCAATGCCAAGGGCGGATTGCACATCCGCCGCGCCGGATTTCGACGAAAGATTGCGGTTGCCGTGTTTGGCCACCGGCACGCCTGCGCCGGCCACCACGAAGGCGGTGGCGGTCGAGATGTTCAGCGTGCCCATGCCGTCGCCCCCGGTGCCGACGATGTCCATAGCGCCCTCTGGGGCTTTCACGGCGGCGCATTTGGCACGCATGACGGCAGCGGCGGCGGTGTATTCGCTAACCGCCTCGCCCCGAGCGCGCATGGCCATCAGGAGCCCGCCCATCTGCGCCGGTGTGGCCTCGCCATTGAACAGGATTTCAAACGCCTGCTCGGCCTGTGCCCGGCTGAGCGGCCCTTCCGAGGCTGCAAAGATCAGCGGTTTCATCGCATCACTCATGCGGGCACCGGCAATGTGTCGAGGAAGTTTCTCAGCATGGCATGGCCGTGCTCGGAGCGGATGCTCTCAGGATGGAACTGCACCCCTTCAATCGGTTTTTCCTTGTGGCGCAGGCCCATGATCGTGCCGTCTTCAAGCCAGGCGGTGACTTCAAGGCAGTCTGGCAGGCTTTCACGCTCGACCGTGAGCGAGTGATAGCGTGTGCCGTCCAGCGGTGAGGGCAGACCCTTGAAGACGCCGCCTTCTGCATGATGGATGCGCCCCAGCTTTCCATGCACGATGTCACCGGCCCGCACGACTTTACCACCGAACGTCTGTCCAATGGTCTGATGCCCCAGACAAACGCCGAAAAGCGGAATGCCGGTTTCCGCCGCAGCTTCCGTCAGCGCCAGGCAAATGCCCGCCCGGTCCGGGTCGCAGGGGCCGGGAGACAGCAAAATACCGGCGGGATTGAGGGCCATCGCTTCTTGCACGTTGAGCGCATCATTGCGTTTGACGAGGCATTCCGTGCCCAATTCGCCGATGTAATGCACGAGATTGAAGGTAAAACTGTCGTAATTGTCGATCAGAAGCAGCATATTGCGTCTCTCAGGCGGCTTGGCGCATATTCATGGGTGTCAGCGCCGAAAAGCGCGGATATACTTGTGCGAGAGGCGCCGCCGAAGGTCAAGGCGCCCGGAGCGAGGCGAAGAGAATTAGAGCGGAGGAAAGACCCGTGGGACGCGGCTTTCTGTCAGGACTTTTCTGGGGCGGCATTTTGAGCCTCGTGGCACTGTTTGTGTCGAACCAGACACTCGACCGGCAATCCTTGAGCTTCCCCCGGCCGGAAGCGGCTGCGGTGGAAGTGCCTGGTGGATCGGAGTTCAATCAGGCGCGGCCTGAGACCGACCCTGTGGTGCCGGGAACCGATGCGCGGCCAGAAGGCGATGCGGTCGCAGAAGTGGCCGTCCCGGAAGAAGAGGGGACCGAGCCGCCGAACCTTGAGACCTCGGCCCTGGAAGTGCCTGTCCCAACGACCACGCAAGATGCGCCAGACGCACTTGGTGACGCGCCTGCCGCGGTCGAGGACATTGAAGAGCCCATTGCGGCCAATGATGCGGCTGTTGAGACCGATGCCGCTGACGCGCTTGTTGTGCCAGACGCCCCCGCACCCGCACCCGAGACGGCAGAGGTGGATGTTGAGGTGCAGGAGGCTGCGCCGGTTGAAGAGGAAGAGCGTGCACCGCTGATCATCATTCACGATGCACCGCCATCGGATGGCGAAACCGAAGTGGCGGCCTTGCCGGAGGCGGAGGCCGATCCGGAACAACCAGATGTGGAGGTGACACCGCAAGTCAGTGGCCAGATCGAGGCGCCGAGCGTGCCGCGTGCGCCCGATGCACCTGATACGGCTGATTTGCCGTGGTTGGATCGTCTGCGCGCCTCTCAGATCGACGAAGCCCCGGAGGCGCCGGAACTGCCGACCGTCAGCGAAGAGCCATCCTTGCCGCCAGTGACGCCTGCGTCGCCCGAGGCTCCGGTGGAAGAGGACGCGGTTGTCGCCGCAGTTGAAGAGGCATTGACACCTGCGGCAGATGAAGAGGCTCCGGTTGCTCCGATTGTGATCGAAGCCCCGTCGCAGCCAGAGGTCGCGGAGCCTGAAACCGCAGGTGACGGTGATGGTTTGCTGCAACCGGTGGAAACGCTGACGGAGCGTGACGCCACCGGCAGCGGCGCAACAGGCGCTTTGCCGGTTGTGCGGCGTCTGGGCGACAGTTCTGTGGAAAGCGAGACCGAAGAGGCGCCTGAGCCGACCGAGGCTGAGACAACCGAAACCGATGCTGAGAGTGCCGAGGTGGACGAAACGGCCCCCGCCCTGGCGCGTTACGCAACCGAGTTTGAAGCGCCCCAAGGGGTGCCGCTGCTGTCGATTGTGCTGGTGCATCAAGGAGCTGCGGCGTTGAATGCGCAGCTTCTGGAAATTCTGCCGCCGAATATCGGCTTCGCCATCGATGCGTCGCTTCCGGGCGCTGCGGATATCGCGCGCACCTATCGCTCTGCGGGACGTGAAGTCATCATGATCCCGGCATTGCCAGCGGGCGCAGCGCCCCAGGACATTGAACAGGCGCTGGGCGCGAACTTCGATCTGGTGCCGGAAGCAGTGGCCGTGATGGATGTCTCCGGGTCCAGTTTCCAGTCCGACCGGGCTGCCGTGGAGCAGGTGGTCGATGTGGTTGCCGCCTCTGGGCATGGCATGATCACGTTCCCACGCGGGCTGAACACCGCGCATCAAGCCGCGCAACGCGCGGGCGTCCCGACGGGTCTTATTTTCCGCAACCTCGATGGTTCTTCCGAAGATCAGGAGACCATCAGGCGCAGCCTTGACCGCGCCGCGTTCAGAGCCCGCCAGGACGAGGCGGTTATTCTGGTGGGAACGACAGGGTCAACGATGCTGTCGGCTTTGACCGAATGGGTGCTGGGGAACCGGGCCGCTACGGTCGCGATTGCGCCGGTCTCGGCAGCACTTGGCGGGTAGCAACGCTGTTGCTGTAGCGTAAGGGGGCGCTGCCCCCCGTCCTGGATCAAGTCCGGGACCCCCCCGGGATATTTTCAGGTCAATGGATACGGCGTTTGTGTATTCGGGGCCAAGCGGTTCTGCGTGGCGGACAACGCCTTAATGCGCCGGAGAGTCGGAGGTGTCCAACAGGCTGCGTCCGCCATCCACGGTCAGTATCTCGCCGGTGATGAAGCTTGAGCCTTCTGAGGCCAGAAACTGTGCCGCATCCGCAAGCTCTGTTGGGCTGGCGATGCGCGACAAGGGGGTGCTGTCGATAATCTCACCGCGCATCTCTTCATGTTCCTTCAGCGCGCCTTTCAGCGACGCGCTCATCACCGATCCAAGGGCGATGCCATTGACGCGAATGCGGTGCGGGGCCAGCGCCACTGCCATCGAACGGGTCATCTGATCGAGCGCGGCGGAACTGACGGAGTAGGCCAGCAGGTTGGGTTGGGTGCGGCTTGCCGCGATCGAAGAGAGGTTGATGATGGACCCTGCGGGCGCATCCGGGTCAGCGTCCTCAGCCTGTTTGATCATGCGCTTGGCGAAAAGCTGGGTGACGCGAAGCGAGGTCATCAGGTTCTGCTGGATCAGCATCTCCACCGCGTCGTCATCGGCATTGAGCGGGTCAGCGGCGACCATCTGGCGGGAGGCGTTGACCAGAATGTCCACGCGGTCGAACCGGTCGAGCGTGGCAGAGAGCAGGTTTGCAATGGTGAGCTTCTCGCGCAGATCACCGGCATAGAAGGCGGCATTGCCTTCGGTATCGCCATTGTCCGGGATTTCCTTTTTCAGGCGGTCCTCATCCCGGTCGGCAAACATCACATTGGCGCCCGCATCAACGAATTGGCGCGCAATCGAAAGGCCCACGCCATTGGCAGCGCCTGTGATGACCGCAGTCTTTCCAGCGATGGAGAATGACATGAGCGCTATCCTTTTCGGCGGGTCGGCGATGTGGCGTGGAAGATCTTGAAAGACGGGGTTTCGGCGTGAAGCTCGACTGTTCTGAAGGCGTCTTTGAGGGTGCCTTCATAGGGCAAGTGCCGGTTGGCGACAAGCCAGAGCTGGCCTTTGGGCTTCAACATAGCGGCGGCGGCGCGGATGAAGGCTTGGCCGAGGGAGGGATCGGCGGCGCGACCCACGTGGAAGGGCGGGTTGGTGACGACGTGGTCGACAAGGGCGTCGGGGCGCCAGGTGAGGGCGTCGGCCCAGTGGAACTTCGCCCGAGCGTCGGTGATGTTCTCTTGTGCCGCGGAGAGCGCGTCGAAATCATTCTCGACCAAGTCGAGATGCACGACGCCCTCCTTGCCGAGTATGGCCTTCGACAAGTAGCCCCACCCGGCACCGAGGTCGACAACGGCGCCCGTCAGCTGTTTTGGAAGTGCGTCAGACAGAAACGCAGATGCCTTGTCGATGCCGTCGGCCGAAAAAGCTCCGGGCGCCCGCCACCAATCATCGGTGCATAAACGCGCGCCTGTGGACGGCCAATCGCTAAACTCTCTACCCGAAGCAACGAAGACTTTACCGTGTGCCTTTGACCAAGCTTCACTTGTCTCCACGCGGTTTTTTACGTCGCGATAGAACGCGTCGATGCCGTTCGTTTTGTTGCCATCCACGATGATTGGACCACCTTCGGTTACACGCGCCGCAAGTTTCATGTAACCACGCTGTGCTTCGCGGGAACGTGGCAGAAAGACGATGGCTCCATCCACTGGAAAGGGGGCTTCGGTCACGCAGTTCCATCCAAGCCTCGCAAAACCATGGTCGGCGTCGGCGAAACGCGACAGGATCGTCGTGCGATCTTTTGGTATTCCATCCAGAGTATCGCTGACAGTTGCACCGACGACCAGAAGTTTACCGTCAGGCAACGCGACGACACCCCTTTCGAGGGCGAGTCTCAGGCGGTCAGACATGTCGTCTGCCTATTCCTTTTCCATGGTGCATTGCAGCGGGTGCTGGTGACGGCGGGCAAAGTCCATGACTTGCGCCACTTTGGTTTCGGCCACCTCGAAGCTGAACACGCCGACCACCGCCAGACCTTTCTTGTGCACGGTCAGCATCAGCTCAAAGGCCTGCGCGTGGTTCATGCCGAAAAAGCGCTCGAGCACATGCACGACGAACTCCATCGGCGTGTAGTCGTCGTTCAGAAGCATCACCTTGTAGAGCGGCGGTTTATCGGTCTTCGGCTTGGTCTTCGTCAGAAGACTGGTGTCGCCGTCACCGCTATCCCCGTTCTCATCGTCATCGGCTGCCATCATATGAAGCTTGAGGGTCGTCAAATCTGTAAGTACGCCGGTCGCTGTCATCGAGCGCACAATATAGGTGTTCGTGTCGGTTAGAAAAGAGGGGATCCGATGCTGACGACAATCTGCTTCGATGCAGACGACACGCTTTGGCACAATGAGCGGTTTTTCAGGCTGACGGAGGAGCGGTTCATCGCGCTGTTGGCAGACTATGCACAGCCCGACGATCTGGCGGAGCGACTTCTCGATGCGGAGCGCCGGAACCTTGAACGCTACGGCTACGGGATCAAGGGTTTTACACTGTCGATGATCGAGACCGCCTTGCAGGTGACCGAGAACCGGGTGCCGGGGGCGGTGATTGCCGAGTTGATTTCTGCCGGACAGGAGATGTTGCAGCACCCGATTGAGCTGCTGCCCGGCGCAGACGACACCATCCGGAGGCTCGCATCGGATTATCAGTTGCTGCTGATCACGAAGGGCGACCTGATCGATCAGGAACGCAAGCTGGCGCAATCGGGCCTTGGGGAGTTGTTCGACGGTGTCGAGATCGTTTCCGAGAAGACAACCGAGGTCTATGCCGGTATCTTCACCGGGCGAGGCATACCTGCCGAGGCGGCTCTGATGGTGGGCAATTCGCTGAAATCCGACATTCACCCGGTACTGGCAGCCGGTGGTTGGGCGGCTCATGTGCCGTTTGGAGAAACCTGGGCGTTGGAGCAGGCGTCGGTGCCAACCGGTCACCCGAGATTCTACGAACTTCCGGACCTGACGGGTGTGCCCGCGTTGGCGAGCCAGATCAGCCGCAACATCTAGCGGCATCGGCAATTCACCGCCCTGTATCTTGGTGAGGCAAAATTACTGAAAATTCATCGTTTTCTGATTGGCTCTGTCATGTTACGGTTGTGGATAACTTCTAAGCGTCGGCGACAAGATCGGCGCATGAGGCAGGCAAAAAAGGCAGGTTTCTCGTGACGGTTTTCAACGTCGTCCTCAGGGCATTTGCACTACTCTGTTTTCTTCTCGCGCCAATGGCGGCTCTACCCGCCCCTTACGCTGCGATGGTGATCGACGCACGCACGGGCAAGGTGCTGCACTCGCGCAATGCGGACACGCGGTTGCACCCGGCATCGCTGACCAAGATGATGACACTTTACGTGGCTTTCGATGCCATTGAGAAGGGTGAAATCAGCCTGGATACACTGGTGACGGTCTCCCGGAAAGCCGCCGCTGAACCGCCATCGAAGCTGGGGTTGAAAGCCGGGCAGAAGGTCAAGCTGCGTTATCTGATCCGGGCCGCTGCCGTGAAGTCGGCCAATGATGCGGCGACCGCCATTGGGGAAGCGATTTCCGGCTCGGAAGCCGCCTTTGCCCGTCGCATGAACCGGACCGCTGCGGCCATGGGCATGGATCGCACGACCTTCAAGAACGCCCACGGCCTGACCGAGACCGGGCATCTGTCGACCGCGCGTGACATGACGCGGCTGGGACGGCACGTGTTTTACGACTTCCCGGAATACTACAATCTGTTCTCCCGCAAGCAGACGAGCGCCGGGACCAAGATGGTGGCCAATACCAACCGGCGTTTGCTGGGCGCCTATCGCGGCGCTGACGGGATCAAGACAGGTTACACACGGGCTGCGGGCTACAACCTTGTGGCCTCTGCCGAACGTGGGCAGGAGCGGGTGATCGCAACCGTGTTTGGCGGCCGGTCCGTGACCTGGCGAAACGCGCGCATCGCGGAACTGCTTGATATGGGGTTTGAGCGGTCTCCCAGCCGGGTCGCTCTTGTGAAGCCGCGAAAGCCGGTCGTTTCCGGGGATGGAAAGCCGGGCAAGACCGTTCGCCTAACCGGAGTGGTCACCAAGTCACCGCGCCCGCTGGGGCGGCCGGTCGCTGCACCGGACCCGTCAACGTTGGCGGCCGTTGCAGAGGGGATAACCGACGTTCTGGCGGAAGTCGCCGTTGCAGATACGAAAATCGCAGTGCCCGAGCCCGCGCCACGCGCTGTGCAGGCGGCGAGCCTTGCCGGAGCGCTGTTGCGCCCCGCACCGCGCCCGCGTTCGGACGTGCAACAGGCGGCGGCGACCGAAGAACCGGTCGTGGTGACACGCCTTTCCACCAGCGGTGGTCGGCACTGGGCCATCAATGTCGGGCGCTATACCACGCGGGATGAGGCCGAGCGCATGCTGGTGCGCACGGCCTTGGTCGATATCGTGATGCTGGACGAGGCGTTGCGCAAGGTGGTGCGGTCCCCGAAGGGATGGGAGGCGAACTTCGTCGGCCTGACCGAAGATCGGGCGGAACTGGCCTGTCGCAGATTGCATGCGCAAAACGTCAATTGCATCCCGGTAGGGCCGGGTTGAGCTGTTGAAAGGTCCCAGCATTTTCAAGGCTTTGGATGGGGGTCATCTTGATGGCTCCATCTTTGATGCGCATGTATCCCATGACAAAACCAAAGGGCCTGTGCATGCCAAACCTCAATCGTCGTCACTTCTTGATCGCTACGGCTTCTGGCGCCGCAATCCGAAGCGTTCCCCTGGTGAAAACAGCTCCGGGAAAGCGCGTACTGACGCTCGTCTTTGATAAATCACTGGGCATGATGCGGGCGGTCGACCGGGTCGTGCGCTGATATTGCGGCGCGCGCCAAGGCGCGCATGAGACGTTTTATGGGGGCTCTGCCCCCCGTTGGCTGCGCCAACGCCCCCCGGGATTTTTTGGGAACAGGCGAAGGACAAATTGATTCAAATTGTCGCTTCACCTTTTGAAAAATACGCATTAGCGCGCAGGTTTGCCTCAGGCGAGTTCTTCCAGGCGAGCGAGCGCAGTTTCCAGGCGCGTCAATTCCTCGCGTCGGGTGCGTGCGTTTTCTTCCGTTTCTGCGATCACCTCAGCGCCCGCGTTCTCGCGGAACTTCGGGTTTTTGAGGCGCCCTTCAAGCCCGCCCACTTCTTTCTGAAGCTTGCCGACTGACTTTTCCAGGCGGGCTTTCTCGGCACCTGCATCGATGAGGTCGGCCAAAGGCAGGGCGAAAGTTCCACCCTCAACGGCAATCGTCGCGCTGCCCTTGGGCGCGGTCGCTGCGGGTTCACGGCCAGCGATACCCGCCTCACGGTCGGCGGTGATCAGGGTCTCATTCGCGGTCCACATCGCATCCTGTTTCGGATCGAGGCCAAGCTGAAGCAGCGTGACTTTCTCTTTCTTGGGAACATTCATCTCACCCCGGACCGAGCGGGTCTTTTCGATCAGATCGCGGACCCAGCTCAGTTCTTCCACCGCGGCCGCGTCGATCATCTCAGCCCCGTAGGTCGGCCAATCGGCGTGGACGCACATCTTGGTCCGCGACGGGGCGGACAGGCTCCACAGTTCTTCAGTGATGAAGGGCATGATCGGGTGGAGCATGATCAGCATCTGATCGAGCGCCCAGGCCATGGTCTGGCGGGTTTCCCCCGCCGCCTCCGATTGCATGAGCGGTTTCGAGAATTCGAGATACCAGTCGCAATAAGTATAGGTGAACGCATAAAGCGTATTGGCCGCGTCGTTGAAGCGGAAGGCGGTCAGCGCTTCGTCCAGCGCCATCCGGGTCTTGGCGACCTCGCCGATGATCCACTTGTTGACGCTGTGTGTGGCTGCGTCGGGCGTGCGGGTGGTGACATCGAAGACGCCGTTCATCTCGGCGAAGCGGGCGGCATTCCAGAGTTTTGTCGTGAAGTTGCGGTAGCCCTGGATGCGCTGGGTGGAAAGCTTCAGATCGCGGCCCATGGCGGCCATGGAGGTGAGCGTGAAGCGGACGGCATCAGCACCGTATGCGTCGACCAGTTCCAGCGGGTCGAGGACATTGCCGAGCGATTTCGACATCTTCTTGCCCTTCTCGTCGCGGACAAGAGCGTGGACATAGACGGTGTCAAACGGGCGGTCGCCGACGGTGGCGTATTGCATCATCATCATGCGGGCGACCCAGAAGAAGATGATATCGAAGCCGGTGATAAGGACGGAGGTTGGGAAGTACTTCTTCAGTTCCTCCGTCTCCTCGGGCCAGCCGAGGGTGCCGATAGGCCAGAGGCCGGAGGAGAACCAGGTGTCGAGGACGTCTGGGTCTCGGGCTAATCGAACCGTCGCTTCAGGAGCGTAACAACGCTTGATTTCCTCGCCATCTTTGAAAATACAAACGCGGTTGTTAGTTGAAAGTTCAACCTGCGCAGCATTTTTGTATAGGGATCTAGCTTTCGAAATGGCCTCTTCTTCTGAAGCGGCAACAATGCGCTGGAATTGCTCGGAACGGGCCGTATCAAACCACATTTGATGCTCGCCTATCGCAGGCCCATACCAAACCGGGATTTGATGCCCCCACCACAATTGCCGCGAGATGCACCAGGGTTCGATGTTCTCGAGCCAGTTGAAGTAGACCTTCTTGTGCTGCTCGGGCAGGATCTCGGTGGTGCCGTCGCGGACGGCGTCGAGCGCGGGGCCGACGATCTTGGCGGTGTCGACGAACCATTGGTCGGTGAGCATGGGCTCGATGACGACCTTGGAGCGGTCGCCGTAGGGGGCCATGATTTTCTTGGCTTCGACCAAGGGGACGAGTGGGGTTTCCTCCCCCTCAATCCCCCTCCCAGGGGAGGGGGAGGCGGTACCTGCGCCGTCCGTGCCTCCCCCCTCCGTTTGGAGGGGGGCTGGGGGGGAGGATTTGCCGAGGCGCGGGTCATCTGCCGTCGTCATGACGGCGAGACCTTCTTCGGTGATCTGCTCGACGACCCTTTTCCGGGCGGCTTCGCGGGGGAGGCCGCGGAGGTCGTCGGGGATGAGGTTAATGGTGTCGGTCTCGGCCTCGGTGAGGCTGCGCTCGCCCTTGGCGACGGCCATCGCGATGGCGGCGGCTTCGGCGTAGGGCGCACCGTCGGCGCGCATGTCGCCCTTGGTGTCCATCAGGCGGTACATCGGGATGTTGCCGCGTTTGGCGACCTGATAGTCGTTGAAGTCGTGCGCGCCGGTGATCTTGACCGCGCCCGAGCCGAACTCGGGGTCGGGGTATTCATCGGTGATGATTGGGATCAGGCGGCGGTGTTCCTTGGGGCCAACCGGGATTTCGCAGAGCTTGCCGACGATAGGCGCGTAGCGTTCATCCGAGGGATGCACCGCGACCGCGCCGTCGCCCAGCATCGTCTCGGGCCGGGTGGTGGCGATGGAGATGTAGTCGCGGGTTTCGCTTAAGGTGACATTCCCGTCTTCGTCTTTCTCGACGTACTCATAGGTGACGCCGTCCGCGAGTGGGTATTTGAAGTGCCACATGTGGCCGTCGACTTCGATATTTTCGACTTCGAGGTCGGAGATGGCGGTTTCAAAATGCGGGTCCCAGTTGACGAGGCGTTTGCCGCGATAGATCAGCCCGTCTTCGTACATCTTGACGAAGACGCGGATCACCGCGTCGTGGAAGTTGCCGTCCTCACCCTCGGGGGCATTGGGAGCGCCCGACATGGTGAAGGCGTTGCGGGACCAGTCGCAGGAGGCGCCGAGGCGTTTCAACTGTTCGATGATGGTGCCGCCGGATTGTTGCTTCCACTCCCACACTTTCGCCGTGAAGGCTTCGCGGCCCATCTCTCGACGACCGGGCAGTTGCGCTTCCATCAAGTTGCGCTCAACGACCATTTGGGTCGCGATGCCAGCGTGGTCCTGCCCCGGCTGCCAGAGCGTGTCATGCCCCTGCATCCGGTGCCAGCGCGTCAGGATGTCTTGCAGCGTGTTGTTGAAGGCGTGGCCCATGTGGAGGACGCCCGTCACATTGGGCGGCGGGATCATGATGGAGAAGGTCTCATCAGAGCTGGCGTTGGCGCCAGCCTTGAAACAGCCTTCAGCCTCCCACTTGGCATAGATGCGGGCTTCGGCTTCCTGGGCGTCGAATGTCTTTTCCATCGGTGTCACGGCCCCTTCGTTTTGGCTTGGCAGATTTAACGCTGTCATGGTCGGAGGGAAAGGGTGGTTTCGGGGGAAACGATGTCTTCCAAAGACATCGGACGGAAACTTTTGAAGTTTCCGTTTGCGTATTTCTGAAGAGATGAAGGCGCGGGTCGGTTTTGGGGTGAAATCTGGTCGCATCTGTCTGGACAAGGGGCGCATGACCGCTAGGGTCTGGGGCGACAACGGAGGCGTTTTTCATGGACAAGTTCGGCAAATCTCAACCGGTACGGCGGCTCGAGGATCATCGGTTCCTGACCGGTCAGGGGCGCTACATTGACGATATCGCACCGGATGGTGCTTTGTTCGCGGTTTTTGTGCGCTCACAGGTGGCGCATGGGCGGCTGGCTCCGGTTGATTTGAGCGACGCACGGGACATGCCGAGTGTCGTCGGGGCGTTTGCGGCCGAAGACCTTGCTGCCATGGGGATCGACTATGTGATGCGCGGCGAATTGGTGGCCAACCGGGACGGCAGCCAAGGCGCCGATGTTGCGCGGCCCTTGCTGGCGACGGAAAAAGTGCGCTTCGTGGGCGAGGCGGTCGCCGTTATCCTTGCCGAGACACGGGATCAGGCCAAGGACGCAGCGGAGACCGTGTTCGTCGACACAGATGATCTACCCGCCAAGGTCGATTACGCTCCGGGGGGCGAGGCCATCCATGCTGAGGCGCCCGATAATGTAGCCTTTGACTGGGCGGTGGGCGATCATGAGGCGGTTGCCAAGGTCTTTGCGGGTGCCGCGCATGTGGTGAAGACACGCGTGGTCGACAACCGCGTCTTTGCCAACCCGATGGAGCCGCGCGGCTGTTACGCGGACTGGTCCGACGGGCGTCTTCACTTCAATTACGGCGGTCAGGGTGTCTGGGGCACCAAGACGGCGATGGCAGAGTGCTTTGGCATCGACAAGAACGATGTGCACATCATGAACCCGGATGTTGGTGGCGGCTTCGGGATGAAAGGGTTCGATTACCCAGAGTATTTCGTTGTGGCGGCGGCTTCCAAGGCGTTGGGTCGCCCGGTCCGCTGGATGAGCGAGCGGACCGAAGGCATTCTGACCGATAATGGCGGGCGCGATCTGATCTCGGACACGCAACTGGCCTTCGATGCCGATCATAATCTGATCGGTTATCTCGTGGATACAGTCTGCAACATCGGCGCTTATAACTCAGGCTATGCGCAGTTCATCCAGACCGAGCTCTTTGCCAAGGTTGCGCAGGGCGTTTATGACGTTCGTGACATCGCTCTGACCTGCAAGGGCATCCACACCAACACCACACAAATCGATGCTTATCGCGGCGCCGGTCGGCCAGAGGCGATCTTTGCGCTGGAGCGCTCGATGGACAATGCGGCGCGGGAACTGGGCGTGGATGCCTGGGACTTGCGGCGACAGAACTTCATACGGCCGGACAACTTCCCGTACAAAACCACGCTGGCGGATACCTATGACGTGGGTGAATTCGACAAGGTGCTGACGCGTGCGGCAGGGGAAAGCGACGCGGCGGGCTTTGCCGAGCGTCGTGCGGCATCGGAGGCGGCTGGAAAACTGCGCGGCTTCGGATTGTGCTATTACATCGAGTCCATTCTTGGCGATCAGACCGAGCGGGCCCGCGTCATCTTCGAAGAAGACGGCACTGTTAGCCTCTATGTCGGAACGCAGTCGAACGGGCAGGGGCACGAAACCGTCTATGCCACGTTCCTGTCTGACCATACCGGCATTCCCTATGACGCGATCCGGATCGTTCAGGGGGACAGTGACATGATCCCTGCGGGAGGCGGGACCGGTGGTTCGCGCTCGGTGACGACTCAGTCGGCAGCGACGCTGGCCACCGTTGGAACAATCGTACAGCAATTTGCCGATTATCTTGGAGAGAAGAACAATACCGAGGGCGTCGAATTCGACGATGAAGTGTTCCGCATCCCCGGTTCGAACGAGACGCCGTCCATGCTGGATGTGGCCGAAATGGCCCGTGCCGATGGGCGGAATGAACTTCTCGATGTGCGGGAAAAGAACACGCTGCCCGCCATGTCCTTCCCCAATGGGTGCCATATTGCAGAGGTCGAAATTGATCCGGACACCGGTGTCGTGAAGGTGGATCGCTACAGCGTCACGGATGACTTTGGCAACCTCATCAACCCGCTTCTGGCGGAGGGGCAGGTACATGGCGGTGTGGCACAGGGGATCGGCCAAGCCCTTACGGAACATGTGGTTTTCGATGAGGATGGCCAGTTGCTGACGGCCAGCTTCATGGATTACGGCATGCCCCGGGCGGATGATCTGCCGATGTTCTCCTTCGCGACAGAGCCGACACCTTCCACGACCAATCCAATGGGGATGAAAGGGTGCGGTGAAGCTGGAACGGTTGGCGCTTTGGCGGCGGTGTCCAATGCCGTGGCGGATGCCCTGGCAACCCGCGGTGTGGAGACGGTCGATATGCCGTTCACCCCGTCCAAGGTTTGGCATGCGCTCAACCCGGCGATGGCGGCGGAGTAGGCGTCACACGTTTACCGCACATTAACGCGAGCGCCCGACACATTTGTGGATTCGTAACGACTGCGGCCTTAGATTTAACCGCATGTCGATTTTGCGTGATATCCCATGATGTTGAAGGAGCGTCTCCGCGACCTTCTGGGGTTCTTTCGCCGCACCGAACGGCATGTTCAACAGCACACGCGTGAGCCCGTTGACCATGTGGTCCTGCTTGATGGCACGATGTCATCGCTGGATGACGGGGAAGAAACCAATGTCGGGCTGATCTACAAACTTCTGAATGAAGCTGCCGCCCAGAACCGCGTCGGCTTGCTTTACGAGGCCGGCAACCAGTGGGAAGACTGGTCAAAGACGATGGACATCATCGAAGGCCGTGGGATCAACCGGCAAATTCGGCGTGTCTATGGCTGGCTGGCCTCGCGGTATCGGCCCGGGGATCGCATCTTCCTGATCGGGTTTTCGCGCGGCGCCTATGCGGTGCGCTCGCTTGCGGGTGTGATTGGCGAGGTCGGGTTGATCACGCGCGAACATGCCTCCGAGCGTATGGTGCGGGAGGCTTATCGGCACTACCAGGAAGGCACCACGGTGGAGACCTGTCGCGCGTTTCGGCAAGCCTATTGCTATGACGAGACCCCGATTGAGATGATTGGCGTCTTCGACACGGTGAAATCACTCGGTTTTCGCGCCCCCTTCGTGGTGCGCTGGGCCGAAGTGAAACACGCCTTTCACAACGCCAGTCTTGGGCATCACGTCAAACGCGGGTTCCATGCACTGGCGCTCGATGAGACGCGGGAGGCTTTTGCTCCCGTGCTTTGGGCGTGCCCTCCCGGACATCGTGGCGAGGTGGAACAGGTCTGGTTCCGCGGAAGTCACGGTGATGTGGGGGGGCAGCTGACGGGTAAGTATGCGTCGCGCCCCTTGTCGAACATTCCCCTGACCTGGATGATTGAAAAGCTCGAAGCCTGTGATTTGCCCATGCCCCATGGCTGGCGGGCGCGCTTTCCAATGGACCCGGATACCGAAGGGGTCGGCAACTGGCGCGGCTGGGGCAAGTACTTCCTGGCGCGCAAGAAGCGCACGGTTGGGGCTGACCCGTCCGAAAGCATCCATCCAACGGCCATCGGGCGATCGCCCCGGGCCTCGGAAACCGGTGTTCCGGTTACGCCCTGAGACGGGCCTTAGAGCATACGACCAAAAACATGGCCCACTTGTTCGCGGCCTCTCCCTGCGGGGATACGCGAAAAGTGGTTCTCGATGTTTCAGGTTAAAGGTTGGACGTTTTAAAGCAGAAATCGCTCAATCCGAATCAAAATCCGCTGCCTCTCGATCAGCAAGATGCTGATTTCGAACGCAGACTTTGATGCGCCTTGTTGCAGATTAAAACGATTTCGCTTTAGGCCACGTTCTCCAAAGCGGCGGCTGGGGCAAGCCCAAGCGCGTGCACGATGTCGCGCGTGAGCCGCGGGTCATTCAGCGTGTAGAAATGCAGGTGCTCGGCGCCCCCGTCCAACAGCTTGCTGCAAAGCTCGGTTGCGACAGCGGTGGCCAGCAAATCACTGTGCCCGTCACGTTCGGCCTTCTCAAACGCCTGCGCAAGCTCAACGGGAATACTCGTGCCGCAGGATGCCGCAAATTTCTGGACACCTTTCCAGGACTGAACCGGCAGAATGCCGGGTATGATGGGGGCATCTATGCCGGCGGCAACGCAAGCATCACGGAAGCGGAAAAATGTGTCCGCGTTGAAGAAGAATTGCGTGATTGCCCGACTGGCGCCCGCATCGATCTTGCGCTTCAGCCATTCGACATTGGCGTCGACGCTGTCCGCTTCTGGGTGCACCTCGGGATAGGCCCCAACGGAGATATCGAACTGGCCGCGTTCCGCCAATGCCTCGATCAGCTCGATGGAGGAGGCAAAACCGTCCTCCTGTGGCTCAAACCGCGTCGTGCCTTTTGGGGGATCACCACGCAGTGCCACGATGTGCGACACACCGGCCTCCGCATACCGATCTGCAATCTCAAGTGTTTCGGCGCGGGACGCATCGACACAGGTCAGGTGCGCCGCTACGGACAGCCCTGTGTGTTTGCCAATCGCTTCGACCGCCTCATGCGTCAACTGTCGTGTTGTTCCGCCAGCGCCGTACGTCACCGAGACAAATTCGGGAGCCGTGTGCTGCAATGCGTGCACGGTCTCCCAGAGTCGGAACGACGCATCAATGGAACGAGGCGGAAAAAATTCATAGGAAATACGGGCAGTCATGAGAGGTCTCCGAGGGGTTGGAGCCTTGTCTCATAGGATCGTTTGTGAAACAAATTCATAATATTCAAAACGGTTATGAAGGCTGCCGCATAATGCACATCGAGTTTCGGCATCTCAGAACCATCCGCGCGATCCACGAGGCCGGCGGCCTGGCGCGTGCCGCCGACGTTTTGAACATCACGCAATCGGCGCTCAGCCATCAGGTAAAAGGGCTTGAGGATCAGGCCGGGGTCGAGCTTTTTGTCAGGCGGACCAAGCCTTTGAAACTGTCAGCCGCTGGGCACCGGCTGCTGAAACTGGCCGACAAGGTTCTGCCGGAGTTGGAAGCTCTGGAGGTAGAGTTCGAGGGCTTGCGCAAGGGCAAGTCCGGGCGCTTGCACATCGCAATCGAATGTCACGCCTGTTTCGAATGGCTCTTCCCGGTGCTGGAGGAGTTTCGCAAAGCCTGGCCGGATGTGGATGTCGATATCCGACCGGGGTTGGCGTTTGAGGCCATGCCCGCGCTGCAACGCGAAGAGGTCGATCTGGTCGTGTCCTCCGATCCCGAAGACCTCGAAGGCGTCGATTTTACCGGGCTCTTCGATTACGAGCCCGTGTTCGTGGCGTCGTCCCAACACCGATTGGCCGAGAAACCCTTCGTTGAGGCCGAGGATTTTCGGAATGAGCTGTTGATCACCTATCCCGTGGAACGCGCGCGTCTGGACGTTTTCAGCCAGTTGCTGCACCCGGCAAAGGTTGAGCCGCGCGCTGTCCGCCAGGTTGAGTTGACGGCGGTCATTCTGTTGCTTGTTGCGTCAAACAGGGGCGTCGCGGTTTTGCCGGACTGGGTGGTCCGCGAAGTTCGATACAACGCCGATTATGTGACCCGGCCGTTGACCGAGGCCGGTTTGACGCGACGGCTTTATGCCGCGACGCGCGCCGAAGACACGACCAAGCCGTTTCTGGCACATCTGTTGCAGCTTGCCCGGCGGATCCCGATCCAGTTGCAACGGGGGGAGACGAATTTTGCACAAAATTCGTAACGAAAAATGTGCATTTTTCGTCTCTGCCCGGATCAGCCGCGCAGTTTGTTGATTACAAAACCGGCGATCACCTGAACCACCAGGCCGCCGACACCGCCACCGACCAGGTTGCCCGCAAGTGATGCGATATCCAACCCGCCCGCCGCCGCCGCAGCGTCCGCCGCGCCTGATCCAAGAAGACTGCCGAGCAGCCCGCCGCCGCCCAATCCGCCGACACCGCCGGCCAGGATGTTGCCCAGCGGGCCCATGTTGCTGCCGGACACGGCTTTGCCTCCGCCCATGCCGCCGACGGCACCACCGATCACTTGTGCCAGTATCTGTTCCATCTGACCCCTCCTTCATAACTATGGTGGGTCAGCCGTGTCGCAGCGTGGCGCGATGCGATAGGGGGAAATTTCCCGACAAAGCCTCACGCTTTCCGGGTTG